>CAMDEB010000016.1 GCA_945893085.1 Rhodoplanes serenus
GACGCACGCACGCTCTACCGCGATTCCGCCGATCCCGGCGTGCCCGAGGGGCACGGCCTCTACGACCCGGCCCTGGCCAAGGATTCCTGCGGCGTCGGATTCATCGCCGACATCAAGGGGCGCAAGTCGCACCAGATCGTCGTCGATGCTCTGACCATCCTGGTTAACCTCGAACACCGCGGCGCGGTCGGTGCCGATCCGCGCGCCGGCGACGGCGCCGGCATCCTGGTGCAGATCCCGCACAAGTTCTTCGCGCGCAAGACCAAGGCGCTCGGCTTCACGCTGCCGAAGCCCGGCGAATACGGCATCGGCGTGCTGTTCATGCCGCGCGACGCCGACCGGCGCGAGCTGGTGTGCAAGACCTTCGAGCAGGTCACGGCGCAGGAAGGCCTGACCATCCTGGGCTGGCGCAGCGACATGCCGGTCGACAACTCCACGCTCGGCGAGACGGTGAAGCCGACCGAACCCTTCCACATGCAAGTTTTCATTGGACAGGGGAAAAAGAAGCTCAGCGAGGACGAGTTCGAGCGCCGCCTCTACATCCTGCGCAAGACGATCTCGTCGACCATCTATCGCCAGTACGAGCGGCGGCTCTCGGGCTACTACCCGGTGTCGCTGTCGTGCCGCACCGTCATCTACAAGGGCATGTTCCTCGCCGACCAGCTCGGCACCTACTACCCCGACCTCAGCGAGCCGGACTTCGAGAGCGCGCTGGCGCTGGTGCATCAGCGGTTTTCCACCAACACGTTCCCGACCTGGTCGCTGGCGCATCCCTACCGGATGATCGCCCACAACGGCGAGATCAACACGCTGCGCGGCAACAACAACTGGATGGCGGCGCGGCAGGCGTCGGTGTCTTCGCCGTACTTCGGCGACGACATCAGCAAGCTGTGGCCGATCTCATACGAAGGCCAGTCCGACACCGCCTGCTTCGACAACGCGCTCGAATTCCTGGTGCAGGGCGGCTACCCGCTCGCGCACGCGATGATGATGATGATCCCCGAGGCCTGGGCGGGCAATCCGCTGATGGACGAGGAACGCCGCTCTTTTTACGAATACAACGCCGCGCTGATGGAGCCGTGGGACGGCCCGGCCGCGATCGCCTTCACCAACGGCAAGCAGATCGGCGCGACGCTCGACCGCAACGGGCTGCGGCCGGCGCGCTACTTCGTCACCCGCGACGACCGCATCATCATGGCGTCCGAGATGGGCGTGCTGCCGATCCCGGAGAAGGACATCGTCACCAAGTGGCGGCTGCAGCCCGGCAAGATGCTGCTGGTCGACCTCGAACAAGGCCGGCTCATTCCCGACGACGAGTTGAAGGCGACGCTGGCGAAGAGCCACCCTTATAAGCAGTGGCTTGAGCGCACGCAGATCGTGCTCGAGGATATGCCGGCGACAGATTCGGCGCCGCCGCTATCGAACCTGGCGCTGCTCGATCGCCAGCAGGCGTTCGGCTACACCCAGGAAGACCTGAAGCTGCTGATGACGCCGATGGCAATGCTCGGCGAAGAGGCGGTCGGCTCGATGGGCACCGACACGCCGATCTCGGCACTGTCGGACAAGTCGAAGCTCCTGTTCACTTACTTCAAACAGAACTTCGCGCAGGTGACCAACCCGCCGATCGATCCGATCCGCGAAGAGATCGTGATGAGCCTGGTCTCGATCATCGGCCCGCGGCCGAACCTGTTCGACCTCGAAGGCATCTCGCGCACCAAGCGGCTGGAGGTACGCCAGCCGATCCTCACCAACGAGGATCTGGAAAAGATTCGCGGCATCTCCGACGTCGCCGACAACCACTTCAAGTCGACCACTCTCGACGCGACCTGGCCCTCCGAACGCGGCGCGGACGGCATCAAGGCCGCGCTCGATACGCTTTGCACGCAGGCCGAGAAGGCCGTGCACGATGGCCTCAACATCATCATCCTGTCCGACCGCAAGGCCGGCACCGACCGCATTCCGATGCCGTCGCTGCTCGCCTGCGCGGCGGTGCATCACCACCTGATCCGCCGGGGGCTGCGCACCTCGGTCGGCCTGGTGGTGGAATCGGCCGAGCCGCGCGAGGTGCATCATTTCGCGTGCCTTGCCGGCTACGGCGCCGAGGCGATCAACCCCTATCTCGCCTTCGAGACGCTGGTGGCGATGCACGACGAGCTGCCGCAGAAGCTCGACAAGAAGGAAATTCTCAAGCGCTACATCAAGTCGATCGACAAGGGACTGCTCAAGGTGATGTCCAAGATGGGCATCTCGACCTATCAGTCCTATTGCGGCGCGCAGATTTTCGACGCGGTGGGACTGAAGGCCGACTTCGTCAACACCTACTTCACCGGCACCGCCACCCGCATCGAAGGCGTCGGCTTGGCCGAGATCGCCGAGGAGTCGGTGCGCCGCCATCGCGACGCGTTCAGCGAGGCGCCGATCTACCGCACCATGCTCGACGTCGGCGGCGACTATGCGGTGCGGGTGCGCGGCGAGGATCACGTCTGGAATGCCGCAACGGTCTCCGCCCTGCAACATGCGACCCGCGGCAACTCGATCGAGCGCTACCGCGCGTTCGCGAAAATGCTCAACGAGCAGGAGACGCTGGTCACCATCCGCGGCCTGTTCCGGGTGAAGCCGGCGGAGGAGGACGAGCGCAAGCCGGTGCCGATCGAGGAGGTCGAGCCGGCGAAGAGCATCGTGCGCCGCTTCTCCACCGGCGCGATGTCGTTCGGCTCGATCTCGCGCGAGGCCCACACCACGCTCGCCATCGCCATGAACCGGATCGGCGGCAAGTCGAACACCGGCGAAGGCGGCGAGGAATCCGACCGCTTCAAGCCGCTGCCGAACGGCGATTCGATGCGCTCGGCGATCAAGCAGGTGGCATCGGGGCGCTTCGGTGTCACCGCCGAGTATCTCGTCAACTCGGACATGATGCAGATCAAAATGGCGCAGGGCGCCAAGCCCGGCGAGGGCGGCCAGCTTCCCGGCCACAAGGTCGACAAGACCATCGCCAAGGTGCGCCACTCGACGCCGGGCGTCGGCCTGATCTCGCCGCCGCCGCATCACGACATCTATTCGATCGAGGACCTGGCGCAGCTCATCTTCGACCTGAAGAACGTCAATCCGACGGGCGACGTGTCGGTGAAGCTCGTCTCCGAGGTCGGCGTCGGCACCGTCGCCGCCGGCGTCTCCAAGGCGCGCGCCGACCACGTCACCATTTCCGGCTTCGAAGGCGGCACCGGCGCGAGCCCCCTTACCTCGCTCAAGCACGCCGGCTCGCCTTGGGAGATCGGCCTCGCCGAGACCCACCAGACGCTGGTCGCCAACCGGCTGCGCAGCCGCATCTCGGTGCAGGTCGATGGCGGCATCCGCACTGGCCGCGACGTCGTGATCGGCGCGATGCTCGGCGCCGACGAATTCGGCTTCTCGACCGCGCCGCTGATCGCCGCCGGCTGCATCATGATGCGCAAGTGCCACCTCAACACCTGCCCGGTCGGCGTCGCGACCCAGGACCCGGTGCTGCGCAAGCGCTTCACCGGGCAGCCCGAGCACGTCATCAACTACTTCTTCTTCGTCGCCGAAGAGGTGCGCGAGCTGATGGCGTCGATGGGCTACCGCACCTTCAACGAGATGATCGGGCAGATGCAGATGCTCGACCAGAACAAGGTGATCGAGCACTGGAAGGCCAAGGGCCTCGACTTCTCGCGCCTGTTCACCAAGCCGATCGCGCCCGATGGCGTCTCGATCCATAAGTCGGAGGCGCAGGACCACAAGATCCACGACATCCTTGACCGCAAGCTGATCGCGCAGTCGCAGGCCGCGCTCGACCGTGGCGCACCGGTGAAGATCAGCGCCAACATCCGCAATATCGACCGCACCGCCGGCGCCATGCTGTCGGGCGAGATCGCCAAGCGCTACGGCCACGAGGGCCTGCCCGACGACACCATCCAGGTGAGCCTCAAGGGCACCGCCGGGCAGAGTTTTGGCGCCTTCCTCGCCAAGGGCGTCAGCTTCGAGCTCGAAGGCGAAGGCAACGACTACGTCGGCAAGGGCCTTTCCGGCGGACGCATCGTAATCCGGCCGCCGGCCGACTCCGGCATCGTGCCCGAGGAGTCGATCATCGTCGGCAACACCGTGCTGTACGGCGCGATCGCGGGCGAGGCCTACTTCCGCGGCATCGCCGGCGAGCGCTTCGCGGTCCGCAACTCGGGCGCCACCGTGGTGGTCGAGGGCACCGGCGACCATGGCTGCGAATACATGACCGGCGGCATCGTGGTGGTGCTCGGCAAGACCGGACGCAACTTCGCCGCCGGCATGTCGGGCGGCATCGCCTACGTGCTCGACGAGGACGACCAGTTCGCGACCCACTGCAATCGGGCGATGGTCGAGCTGCAGGACATGCCGGAATGGATCGAAGGCGAGATGCACGGCGACCTCACCGACATGACCCAGCACGACGGCGCGCGGCTGCATCAACTGATCACCAATCACGCCCGCTACACCCGCTCCGAACGCGCGGAGCACATTCTCGCCAACTGGCGCGAGTATCTGCCGAAGTTCCGCAAGGTGATGCCGCTGGAGTTCAGCCGCGCGCTCGCCGAGATGGACAAGGCGCGCTCCATGCAGGCCGCTGAGTAACGGCGGATGGGCAAGGTCACCGGTTTCCTCGAGTTCGAACGCGACGACCGCGACTACCAGCCGGTCGAGGAGCGCGTTCGCCATTGGCGCGAGTTCGTGCTGCCGATGCCGGAGCCGGAGGTGCGCCAGCAGGCGGCGCGCTGCATGGACTGCGGCGTGCCCTACTGCCACGGCACCGGCTCGACCGAGCCCGGCACACCCGGCTGCCCGGTCAACAACCAGATTCCCGACTGGAACGACCTGGTCTACAAGGGCAACTGGGAAGAGGCCGCGCGCAATCTGCACTCGACCAACAATTTCCCGGAGGTGACCGGCCGGGTCTGCCCGGCGCCGTGCGAGGCCTCCTGCACGCTCAACATCGACGACAACCCGGTGGCGATCAAAACCATCGAATGCGCGATCGCCGACCGCGCGATCGACAGCGGTTGGATCAAGCCGGAGCCGGCACCGCACAAGACCGGAAAGAAAGTAGCGATCGTCGGCTCAGGCCCCGCCGGCATGGCCTGCGCGCAGCAGCTCGCACGCGCCGGTCACGACGTGCACGTGTACGAGCGGCACGCCAAGGCCGGCGGCCTGATGCGCTACGGCATCCCCGACTTCAAGATGGAAAAGAACGTCGTCGACATCCGCGTCAAGCAGATGGAAGGCGAAGGCGTGACCTTCCACTACGGCGCGCATGTCGGCGGCAATCTGCCGGCCGAAAATCTGCTCAAGGATTACGACGCGGTGGCGCTGACCGGGGGCGCCGAGGCGCCGCGCGACCTGCCGATCCCCGGCCGCGATCTCAAGGGTATCCATTTCGCCATGGATTTCCTGCCGCAGCAGAATCGCCGGGTCAGCGGCGAGGACGTCGGCAAGGTCGAACCGATCCTCGCCACCGGCAAGCACGTCGTCGTGATCGGCGGCGGCGACACCGGCTCCGACTGCATCGGCACGTCGTTCCGCCAGGGCGCGCTGTCGGTGACCAACTTCGAGATCATGCCGCAGCCGCCGGAGCGCGAGAACAAGCCGCTGACCTGGCCGAACTGGCCGCTCAAGCTGCGCACCTCGTCGAGCCACGAGGAGGGCGCGGACCGCTCGTTCTCGGTGGCGACGCAAAAATTCTCCGGCGAGAACGGCCAGGTGAAGGTTCTGCACTGCGCGAAGATCGACGACAAGTTCAAGCCGATCCCCGGCACCGAGTTCGACATCAAGGCCGACCTGGTGCTGCTGGCGATGGGCTTCGTACATCCGGTGCACGAGGGCATGGTCAAGGCGCTTGGCCTGGCGCTTGATCCGCGCGGCAACGTCTCGGCGGACATGAGCAGCTATCAGACGTCGTTGCCGAAGGTGTTCGCGGCCGGCGACATGCGCCGCGGCCAGTCGCTGGTGGTGTGGGCGATCCGCGAAGGCCGGCAATGCGCGCAGGCGATCGACACGTTCCTGATGGGAACGAGCCTGCTGCCGCGGTAACCGCAGGCTGCCATCGCAGATCGCGATATCGCGCTTGACCTATTATCGCGATATGCGATAATTCCTTTATGAAGGCCCTTGTCTTCACACCGGCCGCAGCGCGCCAGTGGGCGAATCTCGCCAATGACGTCCGTCGCCGGATCGACGGCCGCCTGACAAGATTCACCGAAAGCGGCCAAGGCGACGTGCGGCGGTTCAAAGGTCGCGCAGGGGCCAGGTTACGGGTCGGGGATTGGCGCGTGATCTTCGACGAAACGGAAGACACAATTGTCGTCGTCGCCGTCGGACATCGCCGCGAGATTTATCGGTAGGAGGACGCCATGAACGTTCGATTTCAGAAAACGCCGAAAGGTGAAGTCGCAATCCTCCCGCGCAAGGACTACGAAGCGCTGGTAGCCAAGGCCGCGGAAGCGGATGAGGACACCGGAACAGCGCGCCTCGTCGCGCGCGCCAGGAAGGATATCGACGCAGGCGCGCCGTTGCTGCCAAAAGCCGTCGTAGACCGCCTGGCCAACGGAGAGAATGCCGTTCGGGTTCTAAGGGAGTGGCGCGACATCACGCAGACGTATCTGTCTGTCAAGACAAACATCAGCCAAGGACATGTTTCGGACATCGAGAGCGGCCGGCGCACGGGTACGCCGGCGACGTTGCGCGCGATAGCGACGCAGCTCAAGGTGCCGCTCGATCTCCTGGTGCCGCCGGCTCGTTGACGGCCAACTCAGCGGAAAAAACGGAAAGAACGGGAACGGCGAGAAGCCGCGCGACGCAGGTTGCGGTTGCTGCTGTTGCGGACGCTGCGCCGCGGCGGCGCGGCGCACCGCGGCGGCCGCCGCGATCGCCGGCGCATCGGGCACCGGCACGGTGGTCTTG
Organism: Rhodoplanes serenus; assembly: GCA_945893085.1. GTDB lineage: Bacteria > Pseudomonadota > Alphaproteobacteria > Rhizobiales > Xanthobacteraceae > Z2-YC6860. The sequence goes on from CAMDEB010000016.1 coordinate 6,943, forward strand.
GCCGGCGGCGCCTGCATCACCGGCAGCGGCAGCGTCGTCGTCGCCACCACCGGATCGGTGCCGAACGCGGCGACGCCGCGCCGCGGCCAGGCGAAATCGTCGGCGCGTCCGGCCGGCGAAGCGACCGCCTCGCCCTTCACCAGCACGCGCGTCGCGGTGACATGACCGGCGGCGTTCGGCGCATTGACGCCACCGAGCAGGCTTTCGCCGGTGGTTGCGGATGCGGTCAGCGGCACCACCGGTCCGGCGAGCGGCCGCGGCGTCGCGCCGCCAGGCCGTTCCGCGCTCGGGACCTGCGGCTGCGGCTCGCTCGACGGCAGCGCCACCGGCTCCGACCCGCGCAACGAAGCGCGCTTGATCTCGCGCTCGACATAATGGGCGAGCTTGCGTGCGCCGGACTTGGTGAAATGCACGCCGTCGCCGGCACGCAGCCGCCGGGTCTGGCCGTCGAAGTCCGGGCCTTGCAGCGCAAAGCGGCCCTGCTCGTCGACGAAGCCGTCCCACACGTCGATGTAGACGATGCCGGCCTTCTCGGCGCGGGTGCGGAACAGGTCGTTGAGATAGAGCGTGTCGCTGGTCGAGCGCGCGCCGCGCACCGACGGCAGCCCGACCCAGAACACCGGGACGCCGCGGTTCTTCACCGCCGCGATCATGTCGTCGATGCGCTTGCCGTAGAGCTCGGCCCATTTCTCGGTGCGGAATTCATGGACGCCGGCCGCGCGCGTTCGCGACTGCGGCTCGGGCGCCAGGATCGAGGGCTGATCGGGATTGTCCTGCTCGGCCTTTTCAGGCTCCGGATTCTGCGGGGCCGCCGGCGATGCGGCGGCCGCGGCCGGCGGCGGCGCGCCGCGCGTGGGCGGCAGAGACTCGCGGATCGACTGGCGGTCGTACAGTCCCAGCATGACGACGATGAAATTAGGCTTGTCCGCCGCGACGATCTCGCGCGCGGCCTGCGCCCAATTCGGCGTCTCGCTGCGTGGCTCGTAGCGGAGCAGTCCGGATGTGGTGCGGTGTTTGCGCACCACACCGAATTCCGGGGTATCGGCCAGCGCGTCTTCGAGGCCGTAGGCGAGCCAGTCGGCCATCGAATCGCCGAGCACCAGCACGGTGCTGGTCGGCGGCGTGTCGGCCCTGCGCGGTGGCGGCGCCCGGGAGAAGTCGACCGAGCGCTCGGCCGGGGGAGCGGACTACCGGGGGGACGGGAACGAGCCGAACAGGGAGTCGAAAAAGTCCCGGCGCTGCGCCTCCGCACTGACCGTGAACGCCAGCGCAACGCCCAGGCCCGCGGCCACTCCCCGCAACCCGAACAGAGCGCCAAGCCACTGCATACGCTGGCTTTTTATCGCCATTTTCGTTTCGACCGATGGTCCGAAAAGAGGCCTCCGGCGCCCGCCGCGCCGTCCCGCTATCGGTCAATAGCAGAACAAAATTGTCAACCCGAAGGCCTCGGCCTTGGTTACCGGCGCAGCCGCGCTAGGATCGTGGCGGTGGCAAAACCGTCCGGAACGAGCCCGATCGAGGCCTGGTAGTCGCGGACCGCGGCGCGGGCCTTGGGCCCGAGCCGGCCCGTCGGCGTGCCGCCGTCGAAGCCCTTGCTCAGCAGCAGTTCCTGCAGCTCGCGCCGCTCGTCGCGCGACAGCACCGGCTCATGCCGCGGCCAAGGCTGCTCGATCGCGCCGCCGCCACGGAAGCGGTCGGACAGATGGCCGATCGCCAGCGCGTAGGCTTCCGCCGGATTGTATTTCATCAGCACCCGGAAATTGTGCAGCATCAAAAAGCCGGGGCCCTGGTTGCCGGCCGGCACCAGCAGATAGCCGCGATCATCGGGACGCGGAAACGATTTGCCGCCGGGGCGCTTGATGCCAAGGCTCTGCCACTCGGCCATCGTCTTCTGGTGCGAACGATCGGCCTGCAGATAGTTGAAGCCCTTCGGAATGATCACCTCATAGCCCCAGGTCGAGCCCGAGACCCAGCCGTCCTTCTTCAGGTTGTTGGCGGTCGAGGCGATCATGTCGGCGGAGGAGTCGACGACGTCGCGGCGGCCATCGCCGTCGAAGTCGACGGCGAAGCGCTTGAACGAGGTCGGCATGAACTGCGTCGGGCCGAACGCGCCGGCCCACGATCCCTTCAACTGCTCCGGACGAACATCGCCGCGGTGCAGGATTTCCAGCGCCGACAAGAACTCGTCGCGGAAATAGGCCTGGCGCCGGCCGATGCAGGCGAGCGTCGCCGTCGAGCGCAGCACCGGGCGATCGCCGCCGAGCGTGCCGTAGTTCGACTCGACGCCCCAGATCGCCGTGATGATTTGGCGATCGACGCCGTAGGCCTTCTCCACCTTGTCGAAGGTCGCCTTGTGCTTGGCCAGCATCTCCAGGCCGTTCTGCACCCGCGCGTCGTTCACCAGGATGTCGAGATAGTCCCAGAACGCCTTGGTGAACTCGGGCTGCGCGTCCACCAGATCCATGATCCGCAGGTCGGGCGTCAGGTCCTTGGTGTATTTGTCGAAGCTCGCGCGCGTCACGCCGCGCTTGGCGGCGAGCGGATAGAGCCCCGCGACGCAGGATTCGAAGTTGGCAGCGGCGGCGCGGATCGCCGAGGCCTTCATCAGCGGATGGCCGGAGGAGCCGTCCTCGCCGGTCCACTCTCGGGGCGGCGACGGGGCGGGAGCGAGCGGCGCGACCGGCGGCTGCACGCTCTGCGCTTGCCGTGCCACTGGCACCGGTGGCGCGATCCGATTGGTCTGGGCCAAGGCGGGCAGAGCACACCCCAGCAGCAGAAATGCGCTGATCGCTGCTTTGTAAATCGGTGCGTGATTCCATGCCATGTCGCTGCCTCGTACGCCAGCCACGGGGCCTTAGCCACATATTGGGGCAAGATATGGTTTAGCCAGCGTTAACGGCGCAATTCACAATCGCGCGGCGAAAAACCGCGATTTATCAGTCCGCTATCTTCCACCACGCAGCCGCTCGATCAGCTCCGGGGTCGGGTAGGAATCCGCCGGCAGGCCGAGCTTGATCTGCGCCTGCTTGACCGAGGCGCGCGTCACCGAGCCCATCCGGCCATCCGCCTCGCCGGTGAGAAGCTTCTGCGCGATCAGCAGCCGTTGCAACTCCTTCACATTGTCGGGGGTGGGAACGACGACCGGGGCGTTGCCCTTGCCGACCACCGGCGCGCCGGCGAGCCGGGTCGCGAAATAGGCCGCGGTGGTCGCATAGACGAAAGCCGCGTTCCACTCGGTGTAGGCCTTGAAGTTTGGATAGGCGAGGAAGGCCGGACCGTTCCGGCCCATCGGCAGCACCAGCGACGCGGGAAGCGTGTCCGCCGGCAGCGAGCCGTGCGCGGCGGTGACGCCCCAGCGCACCCATTGCGAGCGCGGATGCTGGATGTCGAGGCCCGCCTGCTCCCACGGCATCTGGGTCGGAACGCGCACCTCCTGCAGCCAGGGCTGGCCGCGCTGCCAGCCGAAGCTCTTCAGCAGGTTGGCGGCGGAGGCGAGAGCATCCGGAATGCTGCGGATCATGTCGACGCGGCCGTCGCCGTCGAAGTCGACGCCGTGCTTGAAATAGTCCGACGGCGTGAACTGCGTCGGCCCGAGCTCGCCCGCCCAGTTGCCGATCATCTCGTCGGGCCGCAGATCGCCGCGCGCGACGATGCGCACCGCATCGAAAAGCTGCTTGCGAAAGAACTCCGAGCGCCGGCAGTCGTAGGCCAGCGTCGCGACCGCGCGAATGATCGAGAACGTGCCGCCCTTGTAGGCGCCGTAGTCGCTTTCCAGGCCCCAGAGCGCGGCGACCACGGCCGGGGGCACGCCGGTCTGCTGCTCGATCCGGGTAAACAGCGCAGCGTTGGCCTTGATCTGCTTCAAGCCGTTCTGGTAGCGGCCGGCGGCGGTCATGCGCTCGGAGAACTGCAGGAAGCTCTGCTGGAACACGCCCTGGCCGCGGTCGCGCCGGACCACGCTCGGATCGAAGGTGACGCCGTCGAGTGCCGCGGATATCGCCTGACGCGAGATGCCCTGCGACGCGGCCTCCTGCTTGAAGGCCTCGAGCCAGCGTTCAAAGGTGCCGGTGTTCTGGCAGGCGGGCGCAGCCCGGACCGGTCCCGCCATCCATGCGCCCGCGAGCATCAAGGCCCCGGCCGCCCAAACCATCCGCATCGTCTGTCGCCACATCGTCGCCGCCATTTTTAGCTGCAGATGGCTGCCAATGTGCCACCCAAGCTGGTACCGTCAGGTTAACCGCGGGAGTGGGGTCGGATGCTGACCGTGCGGCCTATTGAATCACCCACAAAATTTCCTCCTGGAAGGCGACCGCAGCTGCCAAATCCGCACTCGAATTCTCTATCGTCCGCCTCGTCATGAAACCGATTCGCAAAGCCATTTTCCCGGTCGCCGGGCTCGGCACCCGGTTCCTGCCGGCCACCAAGGCGATGCCGAAGGAGATGCTGCCGGTGGTCGACCGGCCGCTGATCCAGCACGTCGTGGACGAGGCGCGCGAGGCCGGCATCGAGCACTTCATCTTCATCACCGGCCGCAACAAGGCGGTGATCGAGGACCACTTCGACCGCCAGTTCGAGCTCGAGCTGACGTTGAAAGAACGCCGCAAAAAGTCCGATCTCGAATTGCTGTCGCGCGATCTGCCGGAGCCCGGCACCACGAGCTTCACCCGCCAGCAATCGCCGCTTGGCCTGGGCCACGCGGTCTGGTGCGCGCGCGAGCTGGTCGGCAACGAGCCGTTCGCGCTGCTGCTGCCCGACGTGCTGGTCCAGCACAAGCCCGGCTGCCTCGCGCAGATGATGGAGGCCTATCGCGCCACCAAGGAGAACGCCAACATCATCGCCGTCGAGGAGGTGCCGCTCGATCGCATCCAAAGTTATGGCGTGGTCGGGATCGGCAAAAGCAAGGGCAAGACCTTCGCCATCACCGAGATGGTGGAGAAGCCGACGCGCGAGGCCGCGCCCTCGAACCTCATCATCACCGGCCGCTACATCCTGCAGCCGGAAATCTTCAAGCTGCTGGAGACCCAGCAGGGCGGCGCCGGCGGCGAAATCCAGATCACCGACGCCATGATCCGGCTGGCGAAAGCCCAGCCGTTCTACGGGCTGAAGTTCGAAGGCCGCAGCTTCGACTGCGGCTCCAAGGTCGGATTCCTCTCAGCCAACGTCGCCTATGCGCTGGCGCGCGACGACATCGCGCCGGCTCTGCGCGAGGAAATCAAGCGGCTGCTCGGCGAAAAATAAATTCGTCGCTCTGGCTTGGCTCTTGGCCCGGATCAGCGCTGCCATTTGAGCCCAAGCATGAAGATGCTGGCGCGGTAGCCCACGTCGGCGACGTTGGAGCGCATCCACTCCTGGCGAACCTCGCCCTTGAGCTGCCAATCGCGATTGAATTTGTAGGCGAGCGCTGCGCCGAGCGAGGTGCGGGTGTCGGCGCGAATCGAGCCGACGAACTGTTCGGTGCCGTAGCCGAGCTTGACCGTGCCGATCAGCCAGCGCCGGAACGCATGATCGACCTGGACGCCGGCATCGCGCCGCAGCGAGCCGGAAATGCCGGCGACAATCGATTCCTCGGCGCGTGAACTGGCGGTCAGCGTCGCCGTGGTCAGTCCGCTGGCGACCCAGATCAGCGAGCCATCGGCCACCGCGCCGCGCAACGGTTGCAGCGCCGGATCCTGATAGCTGCGCGTCAGGTACCCCACCGACAGTTCGCCAGTGAGGATGCGGGTCAGCTCGAACGTGGTGCCGAGCTTCGGCGTCAGCGCGCGCGAGTCCCGTTGCACGCCGTTGCGGTCGATGGCGAGGTCGTGGATGCGCCGGTCGGCGCCGATCTCGACAAACGGCTTCACGCCCGGCGTGACCTCATAGCTGACGCGCGCCTGGCCGCCGTATTGATTGTAATCGCGGTCATGGTTGCTGAAGGTCGAGCCGTCGGTGAGCTGGGAGTCCCGATAGGTGGTGCGGTCGACGCCGGCCTTCACGCCCAGCTCGAGGTGGTTGAAGCGTTGCGCCACGCCGACGGTGCCGCCGTAGGTGGTGTAGATCGGCAGCTTGGCGAGACCGGCCGTCAGGTTGGGGCTGCCGGGATTGTCGGTGCCCACCAGGAAGCGGCCTTCGAGATCGAAGCGAGTGTCGCGCGTGACGTCGAGGCGTCCGAACACCTTGGCGTCGGCGGACGGCCGGTTGAGCGATGGCGTCGACGGACTGGAATCATAGACGTTGTAGCTGCCCCGCAGATTGGCGCCCAGCTCGTGACGCGACCATTGCGAGCGCGCCTGCAATTCGGGCGCGATCGTGGTGAACCAGGAGCGGGTGCCGTTCTGCACACGCGCCGGGTTGCTGTCGATGCCGCGCGTGATCTCGATCGAGGGCCGCAGCAGGAAATCGCCGGCGCGGATGCCGATCGGATCGTACGCCTCTTGGAACGGGATCAGCGGGCGCCGCGGCCGCGGCGCTGCATCGGGCGGCTTGAACGCATCGGCGTAGCTTGCGCGTGCGGCCACCTGCGGCGCATTGGATCGGCTCGCAAGCGGCTGCGACGACAGCGGGGCCGTCGTTGTTGTCGTCGTCTTCGCGCCCGGCTTCGGCGATGTCGTGCCGAGGTGCTTCTCGCCGGGCTTTCGCTTGACGATCTTCTTCTTGCGGATCGAACCGGTGGAATCGAAACCGGTCTCGCCGGCGCCTCCCGAAAGCGGCGGCAGGATCACCGGCTGCGTCGATCGCGTCACGCCGTCCGGCGGCCGGCCGAAGCGCTGCACGTTCCGCGGATCGGTGAATGTCGGCTGGAACGGGTCCGTCGTCTGTGCCGCAGCATGACTCACGAACGCCGTCGCCAGCGCACCGAGTGCGAGAGCCACACGCTGGGAGCGACGGCGCGGCAGAGGCGGCCTCCGTTGGCACAATGCGTCGCGCCAGCCATCGCGCGCCCCCGCGCGGCGGGGACGGCCATGGCTGGTCGATCGGCCGCCCGTCGGCGGTCCGGTTAACAAGGATTAAAGATGTGTGGTTAACGGGACGTTGATCGGCCCCGAGATCGGGGCCAACAGGCTGACAACGAAGGGCTTTTACTCCGCCGGCTCGACCTGCAGATCGGCCCCGTTGGCCCGCGTCACCCGCACCTTGCTGCCGGCCGGGCGATCCGGCCCGCTCACCCGCCAGATCGTGTCGTCGATCCGGACCGTACCGACGCCGTCGGCGATCGGCTTGTCGAGGGTGAAGACGCGGCCAACCAGCGCGTCGGTGCGGCGGTTGAGATAGGGCGCCTCGGGCTCCGGCTCGACCTCGCGGGCAAAGCGCCGCCACAACGGAACCGAAGCCGCGGTGAACACCGCGAAGGCGATGAACTGCGCCTGCCACGGCCAATCGATCGCGAACGAGATCATGCCGGTCAGCGCGGCCGCGAGGCCAAGCCACATCATGAAGGCGCCGGGCGCGACCAACTCGAGCGCGAGCAGCAGCGCGCCGAGGATAATCCAGGCCCACGGACCGAGGGCGATGATGAGCTCAAGCATGGCGCGCTCCGATCAGCTTGTGGCCGGGCCGGTCGGCCGGCGCACCGTCGGCGAACCCGGCGTGGTCGGCGCGCCGCGCGCGTCGGGACCGAACGTCGCCTTGGCGATCTCGGCGATGCCGGCGAGCGAGCCGAGCACCCCGGTCACTTCGACCGGCATGATCAGGGTCTTCTGGTTCGGCGAATCCGCCAGCTCGGCGAGCACCTTCATGTATTTTTCCGCGACGAAGTAGTTGAGCGCGGCGACGTCGCCGTTGGCGACCGCCAAGCTCACCATCTCGGTCGCCTTGGCCTCGGCCTGGGCCGCGCGCTCGCGCCCCTCGGCATCGCGGAACGCCGCTTCGCGGCGGCCCTCGGCTTCGAGGATCTGCGCCTGCTTCTGACCTTCGGCCTTGAGGATCGCCGACTGGCGCTGGCCTTCGGCCGTCAAAATTTCGGCGCGCTTCTCGCGCTCGGCTTTCATCTGCCGGCCCATCGACTGGATCAGGTCGGCCGGCGGCACGATGTCCTTGATCTCGATGCGGTTGACCTTGACGCCCCACGGCGACACCGCGGCATCGACCACGCGCAGCAGCCGCTCGTTGATCTCGTCGCGGTGCGACAGCATCTGGTCGAGGTCCATCGAGCCCATCACGGAGCGGAGGTTGGTCATGGTCAGCGTGATGATGGCACGGTCGAGATTGGTGATCTCGTAGCTCGCCTTGGCGGCGTCGAACACCTGGAAAAAGGCGACGCCGTCCACCATCACGGTGGCGTTGTCCTTGCTGATGACATCCTGCTGCGGGATGTCGATCACCTGCTCCATCATGTTGACCTTGCGGCCGATGCGGTCGAAGAACGGCACGATCAGGTTGAGGCCGGACGGCAGCGTGCGGGTGTAGCGGCCGAACCGCTCGACGGTCCAATGATAGCCCTGCGACACGGTCTTGACGCCGGCGAGCAGCGTCAGGATGACGAGGATGACCAGGACGATCACGAAAAGATTGATGCCGAGCAGCATAGACATGTCCTCCATGACGGCCCTCCTGTCAGGCCAGTGCCAATATGGTGTGCCGTAAGGATCCGGCCAAGCCTACACCCAGCCTTGCAGCTCGCGCCGCACCAGATGCGCGAGCAGCGTCATTCCCGGTTCGCTGTCGTTGAGACACGGAATGAGCGCGAAGTTCGTTCCGCCATGCGCCTTGAAGATATCGCCGTTCTCGACCGCGATCTCCTCCAGCGTCTCCAGGCAATCGGCGGAAAATCCCGGCGTCACCACCGCGAGATTTTTGACCCCACGCTGCGCCAGCGCCTCGACCGTCTTGTCGGTGTAGGGCTGCAGCCACTCCGCGCGCCCGAAGCGCGACTGGAAGGTCAGCATCAACTTGCTGTCGTCGAGTCCAAGGCGCTCGCGTAAGAGCCGCACCGTCTCGGCGCAATGGTCGGGATAGGGATCGCCCGCCTCGGCATAGGATTTCGGCAAGCCGTGGAACGAGGCGAGGATCACCTCCGGCGCGAACGGAAGCGTTCGCAACTCCGCCTCGATCGACGACGCCAGTGCCTCGATATAAACCGGGTCGTCGTAGTACGGCGGCATGACGCGCAGCGCCGGCTGGAAGCGCAGCTTGGTCAGCGTGGCGAAGGCCGCGTCGCAGACCGTGGCGGTGGTGGCCGCGGCATATTGCGGATAGAGCGGCACCAGCAGGATGCGCTCGCAGCCGAGCTTCACCAGCGCCTCGAGCCGCGACTCCATCGACGGATTGCCGTAGCGCATCGCCCAATCCACCACGACGCCGGGCCCATCGATCATGCCGCGAAGCTTGCCGGCCTGGGCGCGGGTGATGGTCTTGAGCGGCGACTCGTTCCGCTCGCGGTTCCATATCTTGTCGTAGTCGCGGCCCTTGCGGGCCGGGCGCACGGTCAGAATGATGGCGTTGAGGATGAACTTCCAGACCAGGCCCTGGTTCTCGATCACCCGGCGGTCGCTTAGAAACTCTCTCAGGTAGCGCCGCACCGAACCGGCGTCGGTGGCGTCGGGCGTGCCGAGATTGACGATGAGAATCCCGATCCGGCCGGCGGCGGCCGGACGTTCGCCAGTCGCGCGAAGATTCGCGTTTGCCGGGATTTCAAGTCTGTTCATAGACGTCGCTTTGACAGCCATACCACATGCGGCGAGCATAGCCGGGCGCGGTGCATGCGTGCTAGAGCAAGGCCCCGCCGTCTGCAAAAGCAATCGCGATGACCCTGTTTCGCCGTCTCCTTGCCGCCATCGGCATTGTCGTCGCCGTCCTTGCGCCGTGGGCGGCGCAGGCCGAAACCGCCAAGATCACGTTCATTCTCGTCAACGACATCTACTCGATGGGCGACACGCTGATGCGGGACGGCCAGCGCCGCGGCGGCTTTGCCCGTCTGGCCGCCGTGGTCAAGGCCGAGCGCGACCGGGCGCGCACTCTGGGCGGCCACGTGGTGTTCGCGCACGGCGGCGATACGCTGTCGCCGTCGCTGATGTCGGGCATCGACCGCGGCGCGCATATCATGACGCTCACCAACATGATCCCGCCGGACATCTTCGCGCCCGGCAACCACGAGTTCGATTTCGGCAAGGCCACGTTCCTGGAGCGGATGGCGGAGGCGAAATTCCCGCTCTACGCGGCGAACCTGCGCGGGCCGGACGGCCAGCCGCTGCCGGGCTTCAAGGATCGCGCGATCGTCACCTTCGACGGGGTGCGCATCGGCCTCACCGGGGCGACCTACGACGGTACGCCGCGCTCGTCGAGCCCCGAGGATCTCAAATTCCTACCGACGGTCGCCACCGCCAAACGGCAAGCCGAGACGCTGCGCCGGGAGGGCGCGGATTTCGTCGTGGCGGTGATGCATGCCGACCGCTCGCAGGGGAACGCTCTGGTCGCCACCCACACGGTCGACCTCGTGCTGACCGGACACAACCACGATCTGTTCATCAATTTCGACGGCCGCAACGCTCAGGCGGAGTCGAATTATGACGCGCATTACCTGATGCTGATCGATGTCACCATCGAGGTGAAGGAGCGCAACGACCGACGCGAAATGACCTGGTGTCCGCAGTTTCGCATCATCGACACCGCAACGGTGACGCCCGATCCCGAGGTCGCCGCGGTGGTGGCGGGTTTCGAGCAGGAGCTCAGCCGCGAGATGGATGTTGCGCTCGCCCGCACCACGGTCGAGCTCGACAGCCGCAACGCCACCGTGCGCACCCGCGAGGCTGCGATCGGCAATCTCATCGCCGATGCGATGCGCACCAAGGCGAAGGCGCAGGCGGCGATCATGAACGGCGGCGGCATTCGCGCCGGCAAGGTCTATGCGCCGGGCACCGAAATCACCCGCCGCGACGTGCTGGCCGAACTGCCGTTCGGCAATCGCGTCGTGCCGGTGCAAATCCGTGGCCGCGATCTGCGGGCCGCGCTCGAGAACGGGCTGTCGCAGCTGCCGGCGGCCTCCGGCCGGTTTCCGCAGGTGTCTGGCCTGACTGTCGAATACAATCCGCGCCGGCCGGCGGGCAAGCGCATCCGTTCGATCAAGATCGCGGGCGCGCCGCTGCAACCGAACAAGATGTATCGGATTGCGATCAACGACTTCATGGCGAACGGCAGCGACGGATACACCACTCTGCTTGAGGCGGAGCCGATGATGCCGGTGGACGATTCACCGCTGCTGGCGAACGAGGTGATGAGTCATCTACGCCAGCTCGGCACGGTGAGAACCGGCGTCGAGGGACGGATCGTCGCGAAATAAAAAGCGTCGCCCCAGCCCAAAGACTGTGGCGACGCTGAACGGCCGAAAGATCAGCGGCCGGCGGGCCGCAGCTCGAGCCCGGCGATGCCGGCGGCGATGCCGAGGCCGGTCTGGCCCTGGACGCTCACCGGCTGCAGCGCGATCGTGTTGTTCGAACCGCCGATCAGAGCATTGGCGCCAAGCCCGACGCCGACCGTGGCGCTGGCGGCAACGCCGCCGTAGTTGCCGCGAAGGTCGTTCGGACCGACCTGCCGGGTCGGCGCGAACACCGCCCAGGCCACTGCCGTCGTCTCATTGATGCCGATGTCGAGACCGATGCGCCGGATCGTGGCGCTGTAGGGCTCGCTGCCGCCGCCCGACGAGCGGAACACGCAGCGCAGCTCCGTGACCGAACCGACGACGAAGCTCGTCGTGGTGCCGCGGCATTCGAGCACGCCGACCTCGATCCGCGTGGGCTGGGCTGAAACCGACGACACCGACGCGACGAATACGGTCGCGAACGCCAGACCTGTTGAAATGCGCATCATTGGGCTCCCCTCATCATGTAAAAGCGAATCTACAGCAGGAACGACTCTGGGAAAAGGACCGGACGGCGGTCGGGCTATTTCAGATTTCCGCAGAAACGCTGGATTCTCCGGCACGCCTCTTCCAAATCTTCGGTCTTGGTGGCGTAGGAGATGCGAAATGCCGGGCCGACGCCGAACGGCGTGCCCTGCACCACCGCCACACCCTCCGCCTCCAGAAGCTCGGTGACGAAGTCCTCGTCGTTCGCAAGAAGCTTGCCGGTCGACGCGGTCTTGCCGATCGCGCCGGCGCAGGACGGGTAGACGTAGAACGCGCCCTCCGGCTTCGGGCATTTCAGGCCGTTCGCCTGATTGAGCATCGACACGCAGAGGTCGCGGCGCTCCTTGAAGATCTTGTTGTGCTTCGGGATGAAGTCCTGCGGCCCGTCGAGCGCCTCGACCGCCGCCCATTGCGACACCGCCGTCGGGTTCGAGGTCGACTGCGACTGGATCATCGCCATCGCCTTGATCAGGAACTCCGGCCCGCCGGCGTAGCCGATGCGCCAGCCGGTCATGCAGTAGGCCTTGGAGGTGCCGTTCACCGTCAGCGTGCGCTCGTAAAGCGCGGGCTCGAGCTGCGCTGGAGAGAAGAACTTGAAGTCGTCGTAGACCAGATGCTCGTACATGTCGTCGGTCATCACCCAGACGTGCGGGTGCCGCGCCAGCACGTCGGTGACCTTCTTCAGCTCATCCTTGGTGTAGGCCGCGCCGGTCGGGTTCGACGGCGAGTTGAAGATGATCCACTTGGTCTTCGGCGTGATCGCCTTCTCCAGCGCCTCCGGCCTCATCTTGAAGCCGTCCGCCATGGTGGTCTCGACCGCGACCGGCTCGCCGCCGGCGAGCAGCACCATGTCCGGATAGCTCACCCAGTAGGGCGCCGGAATGATCACCTCGTCGCCGGGATTCATGGTGGCGATCAGCGCGTTGTAGAGCACCTGCTTGCCGCCGGTGCCGACGATGATCTGGCTCGGCTTGTAGTCGAGCGCGTTCTCGCGCTTGAACTTGCGCGCCACCGCGGCCTTGAGCTCGGCGATGCCGTCGACCGCCGTGTACTTCGACGCCTTGCCGTCCTGGATCGCCTTGATCGCCGCCTGCTTGATGTTGTCGGGGGTGTCGAAGTCCGGCTCGCCGGCGCCGAGCCCGATGACGTTGCGGCCGGCGGCTTTGAGCGCGCGCGCCTTGTCGGTCACCGCGATGGTGGCGGACGGCTTGATGCGCTTGAGCTGCTCGGCGAGGAAGGCCATTGGGGAATCTCCGCACCCCGGAGGGCGCGAATGTCGTAATCGCCCGGACCCCGGACGGCAAGACGGAAATCCACAATGGCCGCCATCAATGCGATTGATGGATAGCCGCGGAAACCGCCGCTTTACCGTCGCGCAACGCTCCCTTAAGGCCCCGCTGCTAGGACCGGGGCGACCCCCGGAGGCCCGATGGGCGCCTTCATCGACACCCTGCGTCACGGCGACTGGCTGACCCGCGAGCGGATGCGGATGTGGGCGCTCGCGGTGCTGGCGGCGTCGCTGATCGGCCTCGTTTTTATCGTCGCAACCTCCGACGGGCTCAACGACTACCAGGGCCGGCCGCTCGGCACCGACTTCTCCAACGTCTACGCCGCCGGCTCCTATGTATTGGAAGGTCGCGCCGCGGCGCCGTTCGACTGGCCGCTGCAATACGCCCGCGAGCAGGCGATCTTCGGCGAGAAGACGCCGTTCTACGGCTGGCATTATCCGCCGTTCTTTTTGTTCGTCGCCGGCCTGCTGGCGCTGCTGCCCTACACATTGGCCTTGCTGGCGTGGCAGTTGGCAACGCTGGTGATTTATCTGCTGATGGTTCGCACCATCCTCACCGCGTCATGGCCGGGCATAGCCGTCCGAAGGACGGCGTCGCTTCGCTCGCCTATGTCCCGGCCATCCACGGCTTCCTTTCCTTCTTCAGCACAACAAGGCGTGGATGCCCGGGACAAGCCCGGGCATGACGGCGGAGCGGGTGGCACGAGGCGCGATCATCTCTGGCTGCTCGCCGCCCTCGCCTTTCCCGCGGTGTTCGTCAACATCGGTCACGGCCACAACGGCTTCCTCACCGCGGCGCTGCTCGGGACGGCGCTGCTGACGCTAGATCGGCGCCCGATTCTGGCCGGCATCCTGTTCGGATTGATCGCTTACAAGCCGCAGTTCGGCGTGCTGATCCCGCTGGTGCTGATTGCAAGCGGGCGATGGCGCGCGTTCTTCGCGGCGGGCGCAACTGTTGCGGCGCTCGGTATCGCGACGCTCTTAGCCTTCGGTCCCGAGGTATGGCGCGCGTTCTTCGCCTCGACGGCGCTGACGCGGGTCGAAGTGTTGGAGCTTGGCGGCACCGGCTGGCACAAGATCCAGAGCGTGTTTTCGATGGTGCGAATCTGGGGCGGCGACATTCCCCTCGCCTATGCGGTGCAGGGCGCCGTCACTGTGATGCTGGCGGCCGCGCTGGCATGGCTCTGGCGCAGCAGCGCCGCCTATCCGCTCAAAGCGGCGGCGCTGACGCTCGCGGCGATCGCCGCCACGCCCTACAGTCTCGACTACGACCTGGTGGTGCTGGCGCCCGCGCTGGCCTTCCTCGCCGCCGATGGCCTGTCCCGCGGCTTCGGTCCTTACGAGAAAACCGCGCTGACCTTCCTCTGGTTCATGCCGCTGATCGCCCGCACCGTCGCCGAGCAGACACTGGTCCCGCTCGGCGTGCCGGCGATGCTGCTGGTGTTCGGGCTGGTGCTGCTAAGGGCGGCGGGCGATCTCGGCCTGTTGGCGCGGTGGCATTCCGCGGCGCAGCCGATAAAGTAGCGGCCATGCTGACACGCCGTGCCGCCATCGCCGCGCTGGCCGGGCTGGCGGTTGCCCGACCCGCGCGCGCCCAATCGTTCCCGAACCGCGCCATCACCCTGGTGGTGCCCTATCCGGCCGGCGGTCCGGTCGACGCCGTGGCGCGGCTGATCGCGCCCGGCATGAGCGACGATCTCAAGCAGTCGGTGCTGATCGACAACCGCGGCGGCGGCGCCGGCGTCATCGGCTCGGTCGCAGTCGCGCGCGCCGAGCCCGACGGCCACACGCTGGTGCTCGGCACCAACCAGACCCACGCCACCAACCAGAGTCTCTTGAAGAACACGCCCTATGACGCGGTGAAGGATTTCGCGCCGGTTGCCGGCATCGCCGACATCCCGCATGTGCTGGTGGTGCGGCGCGAGCTCGCGGCGTCCGATGTCGGCGCGCTGGTGCGGCTCGCGAAATCCAGTCCCGGTACACTGAATTACGGCTCGACCGGCAACGGCTCGGCCTCGCATCTCGCCGCCGAGCTGTTCAAGACCAGGGCCGCCGTCGACCTGCTGCACGTCCCGTTCCGCGGCGCGGCGCCGATGACCACCGAGCTGCTGGCCGGCCGCGTCGACGTGAGCTTCGCCACCTTGCCGAGCGTGATTGCGCACATCGAATCCGGCGGCCTGCGGGCGCTCGCGGTCGCAAGCCCGAAACGCGCCGCGCGGCTGCCGAATTTGCCGACGCTGGCGGACGCAGGCGTGTCGGGCGTCGAGGCCGACGCCTGGTTCGCGCTATTCGCACCGGCCAGGACGCCAGCGGCGGCGATCGACCGGCTGTATGGCGCGGTCACCCACGCGTTGGCGCAGGACGCCGTGAAAAAAGCCTTCGCGGCGCAGGGCATGACGCTTTCGGTCCGCCCGCCGGCCGAGGTCGCGGCCTGGCTGCCCGGCGAGGTGGCGAAATGGGCGGCGGTGATCAAGGCGGCAGGGGTGGTGGTCGAATAGCGGGATGGCCCGGCCACCCCACGGGCTGTGCGTTAACTCACACAATCTGTCCCCCGACCTATGCTAGGTTGTACCATTGCGACGCTTCGTCCAAGGCCCGGGGGCAGGACCATGCGACGGCGCCAATTCATCACCCTGCTCGGCGGCGCGGCGGCATCGCCAGTGCTTTGGCCGCTTTCTGCGCGCGCGCAACAAGCGCCGATGCCGGTGATCGGGTTCCTCAACCCGGCGTCGCTGGATACAAACGCGGATCGTCTGCGCGCGTTTCACCGTGGCCTGAAAGA
>CAMDEB010000017.1 GCA_945893085.1 Rhodoplanes serenus
GACCACCACGGCATCCTTCTCCGCGGAGATGAATCGGCGGGTCAGGTAGGCGGGCAGCAGGTCGACATATTGCTTCAGGCTGTCGACGTCCGACTTGCCGGCCTTTTCCGCAAGCCAGCGGCGCAGCGTCTCCAGCGACAGGATGTTGCCGACGCCGGCCTGTTTCTCCAGGACGGCATGCACGTCGGCGATGGTTGAGAGGGCTTCCGGCCCATAGAGATCCGCGCCCTTGGGAAACTCGACCAGGATATCGATGGGGTTGGCCCCGGTGAGCTTGGCGTCCAGGCGGCCGCTCGCCTCGACCGCCTGCTGCTTGTCGGGCACCTGATCGGCCAGCCGGTATCGCGGATCGAGGTTGGAATAAACCCCCGCCAGCATGACGACGATGAGCAAACTCATCAGGCTGTAGAGGCCGGGGCGGCTCACCATGCGGTCGGCGACAAAACCGCAGAGCCTGCGCAACACGTCGACCGCGGCGTCCGAGCCTTTGACCTTGGCGGCGAACACCTCTTCCTTGCGCACCAGCAGAAGACCCAGCACGGGCACCAGAGTCAGGACCGCGACGAAGGCGATGATCGCCGCAAGCAAACCTGCCTCGCCGAACGTGCGGATCAGACCGGAATCGGAAAACAGCAGAGCCACAAACGAGAGCCCCGCCGTGGCATGGGTCAGCACGCACGCTGGCCCCACCACGAGGATGGCATTGCGCAATGCCTCGTACTTGCTTTCGCCGCGAAGCAGCCGGTCGCGCATCGCAAAGGTCAGCTGCATGCTGTCCGAAAAACTGATGACCATGATGAGCGGGGGCATCACGTTGAGGAACATGTTGAGACGGAAATCGAGCCACCCCAGGGCGCCGAGCGCGAGCAGGATCGCAATCAACGGCGGCGCCGCCGCGATGATCATGAACGAAACGCGGCGGAAAAATAAAATGGCGATCAGGCATCCGGCGATG
The DNA here is from genome assembly GCA_945893085.1 of Rhodoplanes serenus. Classification (GTDB taxonomy): domain Bacteria; phylum Pseudomonadota; class Alphaproteobacteria; order Rhizobiales; family Xanthobacteraceae; genus Z2-YC6860. Next base: position 956 of record CAMDEB010000017.1, read on the forward strand.
AAGCCAACCGCGTTGTAGAGCAGCCGGTCGCGCTCGACCGCGTTGCGAATCTCCAACTGCATCACCGGCACACCTGAAAGCTGGCCGCGGAGCTCCGAGTCGGCGAGGTCCTCGCTCATGGTCTTGCGGATTTCGCCGACGACGGTGCTGAGCCTCTTGCCCTCGACCACGGCAGGATCGATCGCCAGCACGATCAAGGCGAGTTCGCCATCCTCCGACAGCAGCTTGCCGCGGATGATCTCGTTGCTCTTCACCCGCTCGACCAGCTTCTGGTACTCGGCCCCCTCCGGCAGTTCGGGGGGAAACAGCGGCTCCGGCAGCCTCCCCCCTTCCGGCGGCTGGCGTGCCGAGAACAGCGAGATCAGCCCACGTGTGCCGTCGATCAATTGCAGGTCGGTGACGAGATCGCGCAATTTCTCGATGGAAGGTCGTTCGAGAAGCTTCTGGCCTTCGACGACCACAAGGATATCGAACTCGTTCGACGGGAAGCGTCGCGTGACCTCCTCGTATTGTTTGAATTCGGCGGTGCCCGAACGAAACAGCTGGCTGAGCGAGTCGTCGACCTTGATGCGTACAATCCCGAACGCCGCGGCGATGGACAGCAACACGACGAGGATGCTGACAACATAGGGAAAGCGCAGGGCGACGAGCCCGATCCGTTCCAGGCCGAAGGCGATGTCGTGATGCTTTACCGCAGCCGCAGCCGAGGGCGTCTCCGCGGCGTTTCCTGACCCCTGATCGCTATTTCCGGCCGACACCAGCTCACCTCCAGGCCGCCTGCCCGCGGACCTACATGAATCCGGTCTTGTGGGGAGCGTCAATTGCTTTCGCAAGGGCCTGGGCGTTTGTCCCTGCCCGGTCCGAATTATGGCATCGGCCATCCCGGGACATGCCACCTTCGACCAACGGCCCTGTGGACATCCTCGCCGCATGTCGCCCTCGCCGGGGACACGGCCGCCGCGCTCCGGGGCTTTGACCCTGGCGCCTGTTCCACGAGGCCGGGGTTTGATAGAAAATTGAAAGGGTGTCATGGGGTCGAAGGTCGCAAGGACCCCTATCAGCGTGGGACAACAGTGACCGTCATTCACCGGCACTTCTTCGGACGGCTGCTTGCGGCGACGGCGATCGCCGTGCTCGGCATATGCGGGCCACTGATCCTGCTGAGCGTCTTCTATCACGTGCCAACGTCCGTGCTGTATTCCGACCTGATCTGGTCGGTGATCTACGGAATCGTGCCGACCACCGTCTTCCTCACCCTGCCGGTCGCCGTGGCGATCGCCTGCACCTGGTTCTACGCCCGGCTGGCCTCGGATTTCGTCGTCGCGGCGCTCTACTCGGCGCGCTTCTCGACCGCATCGGTGATCCTGCCCGCGGTCGTCGTCAGCACGTTCGCCGCCGGCGTCGGATTGATCCTCTCATGCATCGTGGCGCCGCACAGCGTCGGGCACACTCACGACGTCCTGCACATCCTCAAGTACAACCTCTCGCCCTCGATGCTCGAGCCGGAGCGTGTCTACAAACTGGACGACGGGCGGCGCGCGATCTCGTTTCAGAAGTGGCTCGACAAGAGCTGGATCGGAGGCGTGTTCCTGCAGGAGCAGGTGCCGGAAAAAAACGAAGAGCACACGATCATCGCCGAAAAGGGCGAGTTCATCGTCTTCGAGCAGCAGACCTTTCTCGCGCTGTACTCGGGCTTCATCCAGATCCGCAATCTGAAGACTCGGACGTTGGAAACCGTCGAGTTCAACCAGCTCACGCAAATGACCGGGTTGCGCGGCGCGTCGCCGCCGAAGCGCGACTGGGTCGGAATATTCGAACTGGACACGCCCGATTTCATCCGCGCCTTCACTCCGGCACAGGCCGATCGCGGCAACGCCATTCGGTGGGCAAGTGAAGCCATCAAACGCTTCTGCGTCCCGTTGCTCGCCATCGTCCACACCCTGCTCGGCCTCGGGCTGGTGTTGACCTGGGGCACCGTCGTTCAGGATGACGACTGGCGGCTGGAAATGTTCTATGGCGTCATCCTGTCGGCGCACTCGCTGGTGCTCGTGGTCGCGGAGGGCGCCATCAACATGGATGTGCGGCTGGGCTGGCTCGCGATCGCCATCATCATCGCCGAAGCGGCGGTCGCGCTGGTGCTGATCAACTTCAATTGGCTCCGGTTCTATTTCAGCCGTCCCAACGAAATGCGCGGTCTGGTTCCGACCCCGTTGAGAACGGATTGAAATTCCGATTCGTTCGTGCGACGAGGATGTCAGGCGGCCGAGGTTCTGCGTGCGCGATGTCGGAACATTCAACCTTCAAACGGGCATTGGTGATCCTGCGTCAGGCACTCGTCATCCTGGTGCTGACCATCGTTCCGTCGGAAATCGCGCTGAGGATTTTCGACCATTTCCACAAGCTGCCGATTTTCCACAGCGATTCATACAACCGCTGGCGGCCCAAGCCGTTCGCGGCGGATTACGGCCGCCAGCTCAATTCCAAGGGCTTCAACGACGACGAATTCCAGGTTCGAAAGGACGAGGGAACATTCCGTATTGTCGGGCTCGGCGATTCCTTTGCTTTCGGAGTCGTGCCCTATGCCGACAACTACCTGACCCTCCTCGAGCAGGGGCTCAATCGACAGGGCCGCAAGATCGAACTCATCAACATGGGCGTGCCCGGCACCAGCCCCTACGACTACCGGTCGGTGCTGACCAATGAGGGTCTGGAATTGAAGCCCGACGAAAAATCCGGGCTTGACCGTTTCGCTCGATCCCGGCGCGTCTCTCAGCTAACCTCAAATTGCACAGCGTGGTGGTGTTCGGTGTTTGCTCGGAAGAAGCACCCGAGCGAGACTATGTTTGTGAGAGGGGGAAGAACCAAAATGCGTTCAGGTATAGCGTTCCCAGTCAGGGCGACAGCAGGGGACATACACACAGTGACAGTCGCAGTTTGGACAATTCTTTCGACTGGGCTGATCTCAAGTTTGATGACGTCCGCGCTCGCTGCGGACTTGCCGCGCAAGCCTCCTGGCAAGCCCGCGACGATTGCCGACCGCTGCGCCAAAGTCGAACCGCTGAAAGGCACGCCAGAGGTCCCTGGCGGCGACATTTTCGGCTTCACCAGCCCCACCGATATCGGCGATCCCTGCTCGTGGAGTTTGGCGGGTGAATTGACCGGACGTGCCGGCAAGCGGGATGGAAGCTATCTCGCGGTCACAAAGAAAACGCAGCTTGGCTACACCTACTCCGACAGAATGGCCTTCGCGCTCTCTATGTTCAACACCTACAACCGGTGGGCGAACGCGAGCGTTGCTCAAGATGCGCTCGCCGGGGCGGGCGACGGCGTCACCCTCACCAGTTGGAACAAGCTCCAGTTCGACGGCCTGTCGGGCGAGATTCTCTTTCGTCCGGTCGCCCGTTCGCCCGGCCAGCCTTTGGCGCTGGCGGTTTCGATGGAGCCGCGCTGGTCGCGCGTCGACCCGGTCAACGGCACCGGCTACCGCGCCGATGGATACGGCACCGAGTTCAAGCTGTTCATCGACGTGGTATTGACGGAACGGCTGTTCGCGGCGATGAATCTCAATTACGCCCTTGGCACCGCAAAATACCACATTCCTAATGCGGCTTGGGTCGATGTTTCTTCCACCAACGTCTCATTGGCGTTGACAGCGCAAATCCATGCCGCTGAGAAGACCTTCATCGAAGGCGTGTTCCTCGGCATTGAGGGCCTGTTATCGTCGTCATTCAACGGCCTCACCTTGAATCAGAACATCGGCAATGCGTTGTTTGCGGGTCCGAACCTCGCCATCGCATTCCAGGGTGGACGAATGCTGAACCTCGCCTGGACACCACAGGTGGCCGGCCGCGCCCGGCCGCCGAGCGCGCCGGGAGCGTTCGAACTCGACAATTACGAACGCCATCAGTTCCGCGTAAAGTTCAGCATGCCTATATTATGACGTTGGACGAGTATTGCCACGAGGTCGCGCAACCCGTTCGAGTCGACGTGGCAGTTTGATGCCTTGCCGTGGCCCAGCTGATCTAGCGCGTTGTGGCACCTGACGAAATACGCGCCACGCGGCTAAGATTACACCTCGCGATGAGAAGACTTTTAGAAGGCAGTTCACTTGATGGTCGTAGCCGTCTGCTTTTGGCGCTGGGGTCGCCGAATGTCCTTCCGCTCCTTGAGCTGCTCCGCAAGGGCGCCATCGCTCTTACTCCGTTTTACCAAAGCAAGGAAACCGGCTTCCGAGAACTCCGCTCCTGGATTGTTCGCGACGTAGCGCACGACGACGTCATCGCCACGCTCGATGAGCAGCTCAGTCACCACCGCACTAACCTTGGCTCGACAGGCGATTGCCAAAAGGTGAGATTGGCTCTTGGTTCGCGCAATGTCGCCAAGGACGGCGTCCTCTAGGCACAGTGATTGCAGGAGTACCGGTTCGGAGATGGAAGGATCATCGTCGCGCGCTAGTCGCGTGACGGTCGCAACGGGCGCTTTGGCACACGAAGCAAGGCGTTTCGACAGCGCCTTCAGCTCCTTGGTGTCCATCTCGACTATCAAACAGCTTAGTACTTTATCAAACAGATCGATATGTTCCGGACGGTAGCGGTCAGCACCCTGCAGAAACAGATCAATGACGCCCCCCAGTGTCTGGCTTCGGTTTGCCGCTGATACCCGCTGCAGCATTTCCTCAAGTTCGGATATCGAAGATGCGATACTGGCCATAAACGATGGTCCTGGGAACGCTAAAGTCGCTCCGCGGGTGAAGTGTTCGTTAACAACGTAAGGGAGAAAGCTAAATCAACAGTTCATCCGCGAACCGCGCTGGACTGCTGTTGGCTGGGATCTGCCCTACACAGCTATGTGCACGTCGTACGACCGGCCGAGCGGGTGAACAGAACGCCCGAGCCGACGTCCGGGGTTGGAGGAGTGCTATGAGAATAGGAATTGGTGCCCAGGGGCGGGATCGAACCACCGACACTGCGATTTTCAATCGCATGCTCTACCAACTGAGCTACCTGGGCATTAGGGGAAGGATCAGACACTTATCAATCCCCTGCTGGAGACGCAAGGAACCTCTACGCACCCCCAAATACCGAGCTGTTCGGCCGGTGGAACAGGCTTTGATTGGCTGCTATTTCGGGGATCGACCGGCAGGCTCATCGCCGCTTTGTTTTCGGCTTCGATTTCACCCGGGCCTGTTTGCGCTGTAGCGGCACCACGTCGGCGGAGACATTGGCGCTCCGCCGCAACGCAGCCTTGAGCCCAACCGGCCGATCGTGCTTGCGCAGATAGTCGCGGAACGCCTCGTCGGCCATTTCTTGAAACGTCATCATCGTGTCGCGGCCGAGGAGATCGAGCACGCCCCAGGTCTCGTCATCGAACTGAACGCGTTTGCCGGGCATCGGGCGTGCTTCTTTTTGATCAGCGCGGCTTGTCGTGCTCATCCGCCTGCACCGCAAGCCGCCGCCAGCTCTCGGCCATCTCGATCAACTTGGCTTTGTCAGCGGGGTCCTTGGTCTTTTGCGCGAGTGTCATGCATTCCGCTGCACGCTGGCGATATTCGTCCGCCTTCGCCATGAAGCAAACTCCCCACGTCCCAGCTCAAATACAATAACGATTCAGATCGCTGCTCGTTCCATGCGCGCGCGGTTCCAAAAATGGAACTCGTTCTCTTGGTTAAACGTTGCCTCGCCACGAAACGAATGGACCAAACAAAGGGTGCGCGATGCAAGACCCCTCGTTGTACAGACAGTACGCTGAGGAATGTGAGAGGCTGGCGAAGAAGGCTCCCGCGCAGGATCGGGAGGTCCTGCTTCGGCTTGCGAAAGCGTGGATCGTCTGCGCTGCCGAATCCGAGAGGCAATTGAAGACTTCAGAAGAAAAATAATAAATTGACGAAACCACAGGCCTACGACGTGACGCGCCTACGACGTGATGCGACCATCACGCATTCAGCACAAGCGCTTCGGAATTAGTTGTTGACCTTGATCCCGGCCGCCTTGATCAGCGGGCCCCATTTCTCGATCTCGGCTTTCAGATGAGCCGCCATCACCTCGGGCGTCGAGCCGACCGCAACCACGCCGAGCTGCTGCAGCCTGGTCTTGACCGCCGGATCGGCCATCACCGTGACGGTGTCCGCCTGCATCTTCCTGACGATCGCGGCCGGGGTCTTGGCCGGCACGAAGAACGCGAACCATGACACGCTGTCGTAGCCCGGCACGCCGGCCTCGGCGATGGTCGGCACGTCCGGCGCCGCCTCCATCCGCTTGCCGCTCGTCAGACCCAGCCCGCGCAACTGCCCGGACTGCATCAGCGGCAGGCCCGAGGCCATCACGGCGAACATGACGTCGACCCGTCCGGCGATCAGATCGCTCAGCGCCGGCGCCGCCCCGCGATAGGGCACGTGGGTGATGTCGATCTTGGCCATGTGCTTGAACAGCTCGCCGCTCATGTGCGGCGAGCTGCCGTGCCCTGGCGTTCCATAGTTGATCTTGCCGGGGTTGGCCTTGGCCTGCGCAATCAGGTCGCCGATCGAGCGGATCGGCGACGATGCCGGCACCACGACGAGGTTCGGGAACAGGCAGATCAACGTCACCGGCGCGAAGTCGGCGACCGGATCGTAATTGATCGAGGGATAGAGGAACTGGTTCACCGCCAGCCCCGCGGCGCTGATGTACATGGTATGGCCGTCGGGATCGGAGCGCGCCACGAAGTCGGATGCGATGTTGCCGCCGGCTCCGGGCTTGTTCTCCACCACCACCTGCTGGCCCCACATCTCCGACAGCTTGGCGCCGATGATGCGGCCGATCGCATCGATGCCGCCGCCGGGCGTGAACGGCACGACCAGACGGACGAACCGGGTGGGCCAGTTCTGCGCCTGCGCGAAAGCAGGACGCGCGATCGCGGCCGGCGACAGCGCGGATGCGGCGGCGAGCCCGACGAAGCGGCGGCGGTCGATCATGGTGTGCCCCGCTATTCGACCTTGATGCCGGCGTCCCGGATGATCGGGCCCCATTTGTCCATCTCGGCTTTCAGGAACGCGCCAAGCTCGCGCGGCGTCGATCCGATCACGCTGACGCCAAGCTGATCGAGTCGCTGCCTGATGACGGGATCGGCGAGCGCCACGACCGTATCGGCATGAAACTTGGCGATAACGTTCGGCGGCGTCCTGGCGGGCGCGAAGAACGCGTACCAGCCGGTCACGTCGAAGCCGGGCACGCCGGCCTCCGCCACGGTCGGGATATCCGGCAGCGACGCGGACCGTTTCGAGGACGTCACCCCGAGCGCGCGCAGCTTGCCGCCCAGAATGAACGGCATGACCGCGCCGATATTGTTGAACATCACATCGACGCGGCCCGGAATCAGATCGTTGAACGCCGGCCCGGCGCCGCGATAGGGGATGTGCTGCAACTCGACGCCGGCCATGCGCCTGAACAACTCGCCCGACAGATGCACCGAGGTGCCGTAGCCGGAGGACGCATAGGTGATCTTGCCCGGGTTGGCCTTGGCGTGATCGATGAACTCCTTCACCGACCTGGCGGGTGAGGACATCGGCACCGCCATCACGTTGGGGTAGTCGCAGATCAGGCTCACCGGCGCGAGGTCGGCGATCGGATCGTACGGCAGCGACGCGAACAGGAAGCGGTTGACCGAGAGCGGCACCGATTGCAGCAAGACGGTGTAGCCGTCCGGGTCGGCCTTCGCGACCGCGTCGGTGCCGATGCTGGTGGCACCGCCGCCCTTGTTCTCGATCACCATCTCCTGTCCCCAGATGGCGGAGAGCTTGACCGCGACGACGCGCGCGATCGCATCGGTGCCGCCGCCCGGCGGGAACGGCACGACCAGACGGATGAAGCGGTTGGGCCAGGCCTGTTGCGCCCACGCGGGACGTGCGAGCAACGCCGGCGCGAGCGCAGACGCACCGGACATTTCAACAAAGCGGCGACGGTTCAGCATGGCTCAGCCTCCGCCCGTGATACCGGCCGCCTTGATGACCGGGCCCCACAGATCGGTTTCGGATCTGAGGTGGCGTGCGAACTCCTCGGGCGTCGAGCCGACGATGTCGACGCCGAGCGATGTCAGCCGTTGCCGGACCTGAGGCTCCGCGAGCACGGAGATCGTATCGGCGTGAAGCTTGCGGACGATGGCATCCGGCGTCCTGGCCGGCACCAGGAAGGAGTACCAGGCCGAGACGTTGAAGCCCGGCAGGGTGTCCGCGACCGTCGGGAATTCCATCGCGGTCGGGAACCGTTGCGCCGAGGTGACTGCGAGCCCACGCACCTGGCCGGCCCGCGCCTGCTGCAACGTACCGCCGACGGTGTTGAACATCACATCGAGCCGTCCGGGGATGAGATCGTTGAGCGCCGGCGACACGCCGCGATACGGCACGTGCGTCATCTCGATGCCGGCCATGCGCTTGAACAGCTCGGCCGAAAGATGCGTCGAGGTGCCGGTTCCGGAGGTCCCATAGGTGATCTTGCCGGGCCTCTCTTTGGCATAGGCGATGAACTCCGGCACCGATTTCACCGGCGAGGAGTTGGGCACGATCATCAGGTTGGGATAGAGGCAGATCAGCGTGACCGGCGCGAAGTCGTTGAGCGGATCGTAATTCACCGATGCATAGATGAAGCGGTTGATCGCGAACGGCAGCGAGGCGATCAGCACCGTGTAGCCGTCGGGATCGGAGCGCGCGACGGTCTCGATGCCGAGATTGCTGCCGGCCCCGCCCCGGCTCTCGATGATCATCTGCTGGCCCCACATCTCGGAGAGCCGGGTGGTGATGATGCGAGCAACGCCGTCGGTGCCGCCACCGGGCGCGAACGGCACGATCAGGCGCACCGGGCGGCTCGGCCAGGGCTGGCTTTGCGCGATGGCGGGGCGTGCCAACGCCGGCGTCAGCGCCGAAGCGCCCGCAAGCCCGATGAAGCGGCGGCGGTCGATCATTCCTGGCCTCCCCGTTCAGCACGCTTTTATTGGCGTCGTGTCGTGATGCTGATTGACAGGAAGCTTAGAAGCCGCACTCAGGTCCGGCAACGGGGCTCAACGCCCTTTCGTGTCCGGGGCGTCCTCGGTCTTGGCGCCGTCCTCATCCTCCTCCTCGACCACCGGGACCGCATAGACGCCGGAAAGCCAGCGGTTGAGATCGACATCGGCGCAGCGTTTGCAGCAAAACGGCTTGAACTGCTCGACGACGGGCTTGCCGCAGATCGCACAGGGGTTCGGACGGGTCGCAGCGGGTTCGGACATGCCTCACATCTAGCCACTGTCACCGGCCGGCGCGAGGGGCTTGTTGCCGGGCATCGGTCTCACGCAGCTCGGTCTTCAGGATCTTGCCGTAGTTGTTCTTCGGCAGGACCTCGATGAACACATAGTCCTTCGGCCGCTTGAAGCGGGCGATCGACGACAGGCAGAGCGCGTCGAGCTCGGCTGCCGGCGCTTGGCCCACGACATAGGCCACCACCACCTCGCCCCATTCCCGGTCCGGCCGGCCGATCACCGAGACCTCGCGCACGCCCGGGTGACGGAGCAGCACCTCCTCGACCTCGCGCGGATAGATGTTCGAGCCGCCGGAGATGATCAGGTCCTTGGAGCGGTCCATCAGGGTGAGATAGCCGTCGGCGTCGAACGCGCCGACATCGCCGGTGTGCAGCCAGCCGCCCTTCAGCGTCGCCGCGCTCGCCTCCGGATTCTGCCAGTAGCCCGCCATCACGGTGTCGCCACGGCAGATGATTTCGCCGGCCTCGCCGGCCGGCAGCATCCGGTCTTCGGCGTCGACCACCCTGACCTCGATACCGGCGAACGGCCGCCCGGCCGAAGCCAGCCGCTCGCGCCAGCGCGGATGGTCGCGGCTGGCGATGTCGGCCTTCGACAGCACCGTGATCGTCATCGGGCTCTCGCCCTGGCCGTAGATTTGCGCGAGCCGCGGGCCAAAGCGATCGAGCGCCGCGAGCGCATCCTCCACGTACATCGGCGCGCCGCCCCAGATGATGGTGCGGATGCCGCCCGCATCGCAATCGGCGGGGCATTCGACCAGGCGTTTCACCATGGTGGGTGCTGCGAACATCGACGTGCGCGGCCAGGCGCGCATGAGCCGGAAGATTTCCTCCGGCTCGAAGCCGCCGGATTCCGGCGCCACGTTGACGCCGCGCCGCATCACATGCGCCGGGATATAGAGTCCCGAGCCGTGGCTCATCGGCGCGGCGTGCAGGATCGGATCGCCGGGTGCAACGGAATCGACCTCGGTGGCGTAGGCCTCGCTCGCCGCAGCCAGCACCTTGTGGGTGAGCATCGCGCCCTTCGGCCGGCCGGTGGTTCCGGAGGTATAGAACAGCCAGGCGAGATCGCCGGGCGCACGCGGCTCGACCGCGATCGGGTCGGCAGTCAGCAGCGCTTCGTAAGCGGCGCTGCCGATCACCACCATTCGTTCGAAACCCAGTGGCGCGTGTAGCGCGATCTCGCCGTCGAGCCCGGCCGACGCGAAACAGACCCGCGTGCCGGAATGCTCGAGAATGTAACCAAGCTCCGCGCCGTGCAGCTTGGCGTTCACCGGCACCGCGGCCAGACCGGCATGCCAGATCGCGTACAGCACCTCGACATAGTCCGGAGAGTTCTTTGCGGCGATCGCCACCCGCTCGCCGGGTGTCAGCCCGAAGCGGCCGGTCAGCGCGCCGGCGAGCCGCGCGACGCGGCCCGCGACCTCGCCGTAGCTGCGCAGCACGCGATCGCCCTGCCCGAGCGCCGGACGATCGGCGTCAGCAAGGCCTGCGCGATGGAGCCACAGCGCCAGGTTCATGGAGCAAGAAAATCACGTCCAGACGGCGAAGCCCATGCCGCAGCCGGTTCCGGCGGGCGAGCGGTAGCACGGGATGTAGTCCTGCCATTCGGTGGCGAGATGCTCGGAGGCGCCGGCGACCGTGATCCAGTTGCGGATCTCGGAGCTGCCGGAGTTGAGCTTCTGCACCGGGATCGAGCTCAAGGCGCGGGCATCGCGGTTGCGGCAAGCGTTAAGCACCCGGCGGTCGAGCTCTTCGTCGATGGTGAAGTGGCTCAGCCCACCAGAGGCGAGAATACCGACCTGTGCGTTGCCGGGCATCGCTTCCACCGCGTCGCGGATCGACTGTCCGAGCTCGTAGCAGCGCACCGGGCGCGGCTGGTTCGGCGGGAAGTAGGTGTTGAGCGCCACCGGCACGATCGGCACAACATTCTTCATCAGCCGCTGGTGCACGAAGCCGAAGGCGTGGCCCTCGCCGTGGTCCTTGGCGAGACGCTTAGCGTGGCTGATGTCGAAACCGTTGTCCATCAGATGGCCGAGCAGATGCAGCGCTAGCGGTGAGTCGACCGGATAGTCGCGCGATTCGTCCTTCACGTGATACTGCGACCGCGCCTTGCGGAAGAACTCCGGCACCGCGTCATCGTCGTGCATCGGATTGTTGGGGATGGTCTCGCCGCTGTAGATCAGCACCGCGGGCATGTTGTCGTCGGAATACTGCTCGTTCTGGTCGTCGCCGATGACGATCAGCGCATCGAGCTTGGCGTCGGCGATGACTCCGGCGAGCCGCTCGATGTTGGCGGTGCAGCGCGCCGCGCGCCCGACGAAGATCTCCGGCTTGATCTGATCGCGGATCGCCGGGTCGGCCTGCGCCAGCAGATCTGCGTAGGTGATCGGACGCCCGCCCTTGTCGAGCAGCTTGCGCTTGGTGGCATCGTTTTCGGCGTGCTTGACGTAATCGTCGGCCGGGCTGTTCAGCAGCGGGCTGTGCGAGGTGCCGATCCCGAGGACGATTTCCGCCATGACTATTCCCTTGGTCTTTTTCCTTGGCCGTCAGACTGCGTTGAGCCAGCCGAAGTGAATCGGATAGCCCTCGCCCGACAGCAGCGTTGCGGTCTCGTAGAGCGGCAGCCCGACGATGTTGGTGTAGGAGCCGACGATCTTGACGATGAACGAGCCGGCAAGCCCCTGCGCGGCGTAGCCGCCGGCCTTGCCGCGCCACTCCCCGGAGGCGAGATAGGCTTCGATGTCGGTCTCCGATAGCCGCTTGAAGCGCACGCGGGTCTCGACCAGGCGCTGGCGGAACGCCTCCTTCGGCGTCACCAGGCAGATGCCGGTGTGAACGCGGTGGTTGCGCCCGGACAGCAGCCGCAGGCACTGCGCCGCCTCGTCGAGCAGGTCGGCCTTGGGCAGGATGCGCCGCCCCACCGCCACCACCGTGTCGGCGGCGAGGATGTAGGAGCCGGCCAGCTCGTCGTCGAGCTTGACGGCGGCCAGCGCGGCTTCCGCCTTGCCGCGCGCCAGCCGCGTGGCGCACGCGCGCGGCAGCTCGCCCTTTTTCGGCATTTCGTCGATATCCGCCGGCCGCAGCGCATCGGGCTCGATGCCCACCTGGTTGACCAGGGTCAGCCGGCGAGGCGAGCCGGAGGCCAGCACGAATTTGGGTCGGCCGATGATCATTGCTGCGCGATCGCTTTGGCAGGGTGCGTCTGATCAGACGCCGATAGCGGAATCGATGGGCTTTCACAACTGACTTGCGGCCTATTCATTGCCGCCCGGCCGCCATTCGAACCGCTCCTTGATCCGGCGCATCAACTGGTCGCGCACCTCCCGGTAGGCATCGAGCCGCTGCTCGCGCGTCCCCTCGCTCGCGGTGGGATCGGGCGTCGGCCAGTACTCGATCTCGACCGCCAGCGCGCGCGTGATCTCCAGCGCCTTATGATGCGCGCCGGGCGAGAGCGTGACGATCAGGTCGAAGTTCAAGCCCTCCCAGTCCTCCAGCTCCTCGAACGTCATCGGCTTGTGGCGCGCGATGTCGATGCCGATCTCGTCGAGCACCGACACCGCGAACAGATCGAGCTCGCCCTTGCGCACGCCGGCGGAGCCGACATAGACGCCGCTCCCGGCAAGCTGGCGGAACAGGCCCGCAGCCATCGGCGAGCGCACCGAATTGAGTTCGCAGGCGAACAGCACCGCCTGCGGCCTTGCGCTGCGCGGCGGTTCGTCCATCGCGCCGCCTCAGCCTTTCCAGTGCAACACGCAGATCAGCGTGAACAGCCGCCGCGCGGTGCCGAAATCGACATTGACCTTGCGCTTGATCCGCTCCTGAAGGATGCGCGAGCCCTCGTCGTGCAGTCCGCGCCGGCCCATGTCGATCGCCTCGATGCGGTCCGACGTGGCGGTGCGGATCGCCTCGTAATAACTGTCGCAGATCATGAAGTAGTCCTTCACGATGCGCTTGAACGGCGTCAGCGAGAGCAGATGCGTCATCACCGGCTTGCCGTCCTCGAGCCGGATGTCGAACACCAGGCGGTTCTCCGCCATGCTGAGATTGAGCGCATAAGGGCCGCCGTCGTGATCGACCGGCGCGAATGAATTTTCCTCGATCAGATCGTAGATCGCGACGGCGCGCTCGTGCTCGATGTCACGGCTGGAGCGACCGATCGAGTTCTCGTCGAGCGTCACGGCGACGAGCCGCTGTGGATTGCCTGGTTTGCCGCTTGTCATCGCCGGTTGAGACGGATCGCGACCGATCGGGCGTGCGCATCGAGCCCCTCGGCCTCGCCGAGCGCGATCGCGGCCGGGCCGAGCGCGGCAAGCTGCTCGGGCCCGCATTTTAGGATCGACGTGCGCTTCATGAAGTCGAGCACGCCCAGGCCCGATGAGAACCGCGCCGTGCGCGCGGTCGGTAGCACGTGGTTGGAGCCCGCGACATAGTCGCCGATCGCCTCCGGCGTGTGTGCGCCGAGGAAGATCGCTCCGGCGTTGCGGATCTTTCCGGCGAGCCGTTCGGCATCGGCGGTTTCGATTTCCAGATGCTCCGGCGCGACCGCATCGACCAACGGGATCGCCTCGTCGAGATCGCGCACCAGGATGATGGCGCCAAAGTCGCGCCAGGAGGCGCCCGCGACCGAGCTGCGCGGCAGCGTGGTCAATTGCGAGGCGACCGCCTTCTCCACCGCATCGGCCAGCGCCGCGTCGTCGGTGATCAGGATCGACTGCGCCGCGGTGTCGTGCTCGGCCTGCGCCAAGAGATCGGCGGCGATCCAGTCGGGATTGCCGCTCTTGTCGGCGAGGATCAGCACCTCGGAGGGACCGGCGATCATGTCGATGCCGACAGTGCCGAACACCAGACGCTTGGCCGCGGCCACGTAGGCGTTGCCGGGCCCGACGATCTTCGCCACCGGCGTGATCGTCGCAGTGCCATAGGCCAGCGCCGCGACCGCCTGCGCGCCGCCGATGCGATAGACCTCGTCGACGCCGGCGAGCGAGGCTGCGGCGAGCACCAGCGGCGCAAGCCTGTTGTTCGGCGCCGGCACCACCATGACGACGCGCGGCACGCCCGCGACCTTGGCCGGCACCGCATTCATCAGCACCGAGGACGGATAGGCCGCGGTGCCGCCTGGCACGTAAAGGCCGACCGCCTCGATCGCGGTCCAGCGATGCCCAAGCTCGACGCCGAGCGGATCGACGAAGCGCTCGTCCTTGGGCTTCTGCCGCTGGTGATAGGTTTCGATCCGGTCGCGCGCCAGTTTCAGGGCGTCGAGCGCCTTGGCATCGCACGCCTTCGCCGCCGCACTGATCTCAGCGGCGGTGACGCGGATGCCGACGGCGTCCAGATCCAGAGAATCGAATTTCTTGGTCAGCTCGACCAGCGCACGGTCGCCGCGCGCGCGCACGTCGGCGATGATCGCGCGCACCGACTGCTCGACGTCCTCGGCCGTCTCCCGCTTGGTGGCGAGAAAAGCGGCAAAGCGCGTCGAAAAATCAGAGGATTTGCTGTCGAGGCGGATCGGCATCGCCCTGTCCGGCCGGGGACAATGCCCGGTTTCACCGGTCAATGACGCGCAGCCGCGAGCGCGTCAACCCTGTTGAGGATCGACCGGCCCTTAAGCGTTCAGAGTATGGGTCGGGCAGGCCTCGGTGGCCCAGACCGGGCCGAGATCGGCCAATTCGACCTCCAGGCACTCGACCTCGAGCCGCAGCGCCGCACCGCCGGTGAAGGTGAGTGTGACCACGCCGCCGGGCGCGTTCTGCTCGGAGAAGGCGACCGCCAGCAGGTTCAGCACGTCCTCGCGGCCGGCCGCATCGACGTTCTTGCACTTACAGGCGAGCACGCGGTCGAACCGCAGCGCCGCGCGGCGCCGTCGGAACTCGGGAACCGGCCCGGTCGCCGCCTCCCAGTCAAAGCGGTCAAGCCCAACCACAACGCGGTTTTCGCCGGGGCGCCAATGGATATCGACGGCCTTGACCACGGCGTCCTGCAGATGGGCCGACACGATCTCGATGTCGTCCTGGTCGAGGGCGACCAGCTTTAGAGCATCCATGACGCGGACCTTGGTTGCTTCGTACCGAAACCTGTAGGTGGGGAGCCATCACAGGCGCGCAAGCCCGGCAAGCCCCGAATGAATGCGCCCCTGGCCGGACCCACCTTGGCTGCCGAACATCGGTTTTATTCCGCAAACTCTTGTCGCTTGGCTGCCATGCAGGCCTTCCACAGACATCCCGCACCTCGGTAAAGTCTCCCCGCCCTACCGTCACACGGTGGCGTTCGTCGCGTATCCATCGGAGGAAAAGTATGCAGTCGTTGCAATTGCTCTCACGGTCCCTGGCCGTGCCATGCCTGGTAGCCTTGTTGTCACTGAACGTTGCGCTGGCGGAGCCGGCGAAGGAATACCAGCCGCAGGTCGGTCAGGGCGGCAAAGACGTGGTTTGGGTGCCGACGCCGCAGGCGCTGGTGGACAAGATGATGGAGATGGCCTCCGTAACGCCGAACGATATCGTGATCGATCTTGGCTCCGGCGACGGCCGCACCGTGATCACCGCGGCGAAGCGCGGCGCCAAGGCGATGGGCATCGAATACAATCCGGACATGGTCGAGTTGTCGAAGCGCAATGCCGCCAAGGAAGGCGTCAGCGACAAAGCCACGTTCGAGAAGGCCGACCTGTTCGAGAGCGACTTCTCGCACGCGACAGTGATCACGATGTTCCTGCTGCCCGATATCAACCTGCGGCTTCGCCCGAAGATCCTGGACTTGAAGCCCGGCACCCGCATCGTGTCGAACTCGTTCGACATGGGCGACTGGACGCCGGACGAAGTGGCTCAGGCCGCCGAGGGCTGCACCTCGTACTGCCGGGCGAACTTCTGGATCGTGCCGGCGAAGGTCGCAGGGGCCTGGAAGCTGCCGCAGGGCGAGCTCACGCTGGAGCAGACCTATCAAAAGCTCACGGGCACGCTGAAGACCGGCAACGCTTCGGCGGCGATCAGCGACGCCAAGATGCGCGGCGATCAGATCACCTTCACCGTCAACGGCACCCAGTACACCGGCAAAGTATCCGGAAGCGTCATGGAAGGCACCTGGCGGGCGACGCGCGGTTGATGCGACGGCGCGCAATCGTCCGATAGGCCTGACTCTACTTCGGCGGCCTGCCCCGGAATCAATCCGCGGCGGCCGCCGAATGCTTTGAGCGCGCCATGAGCAGGAGCGGCACGCCCAACAGCAGGACGGCGACGCCGACCAATGCGCCAAGCCCCGTGTAAGCGATGCTCGAGTAGAGCAGATAGAGGCAGGTGAGGCAGAACAGCGCCGGCGTCACCGGGTAGAACGGCATGCGGAACGGCCGTTCGCGCTCGGGTTCGCGCTGGCGCAGGACGAAGGCCGAAACCCCGACCAGGAACAGGAAGAACCAGAACACCGGCGCGGTGTATTCCACCATCGCCTGGAATCCCTCCCGCGTGGTGGCGCCGAAGCCGATCAGCGCCAAAGCGATCGCGCTCTGCAGATAGATCGCATTGCGCGGATTGTTGCCGGTGCCGCTCCAAAGGCTCAGCCGGCGAAGCGAAAGATCCTCGCCAAGGGCATGATAGATCCGGGCGCCGGTGAAAATGCTGGCGTTGATCGTGCTCAGCGCCGCGCAGCAGACGAACAGACTGAGCAGCACCGCCCCGACCGGGCCAAGCCCGGCGCGCATCACGTCCGCCGCGATGGCGTTGCTCTTGCGCATCCCTTCGAGTCCGAGGACGTGAAGATAAGCGGCGTTGACCACGAGATAGAGCAGCGTGACAACCAGCGTGCCGACCAGCAGGATCCGCACCATGTCGCGGCGCACGTCGCGCACGTCCCTGGACAGGTAAGCCGCTTCGTTCCAGCCACCGTAGGTCAGCAGGATGAAGATCATCGCCAGACCGGCAGCGCCGCCTCCGGCCGAGGGCTGCGGCGCCGACGCCGTCACCGGGCTCGCCAGAACGAGGCCGACGAAGGCAATGAACAGCACCGCGCTCACCTCAAGGATCGTGAACACGATCTGCGCATTCTTGCTCTCGTAGGTTCCAGCCAAGTTGACCAGTGTCAGCACGATCAACGCGGCCGCTGCATAGATCGACGGGCCGAAGGCGCCGAGCGGCCAGAGCTGCTGCGCATAATCGCCGAACACGAAGGCGACCAGGGCGATCGCGCCGGTCTGGATGACGGTGGTGCGCGCCCAGGCGAACAACAGGCCGACGTCGCGGCCGAGCGCCCGGGTCAGGAAATGATACTCGCCGCCGGTGCTGGGATAGGCGGCCGCCAGCTCGGCGTACACCAGCGCGCCGATCAACGTCACCAGCCCGCCGAGCAGCCAGAGGCCGAGGAAAGCGGTCCCGCTATCGACGTTGGCGGCGACCCATTGCGGCGCCTTGAAGATGCCGACGCCGATGATGAGGCCGACCATCATGGCGATGCCGTCGGACATCGACAGGCTGGCTCGCGGAGCCGCGTTCTTTTGCATCGACATGATTGAGCTCAAGCTGGGAGGGTGCCAGGGACCACGATGGCGGGAGGCGGTAATATCCGCCAGCGCGCCCGCCGTTCGCAAGGGTCCGTGACGCCTATATCGGCGATTATCCGCTCACCCGCTCGATCGCCGCACCGCAGGCGCTGAGCTTGTCCTCCAGCCGCTCGAAGCCGCGGTCGAGGTGATAGACGCGGTTGACCATGGTCTCGCCTTCGGCGGCAAGGGCCGCGATCACCAGCGAAACCGAAGCGCGCAGGTCGGTCGCCATCACCGGGGCACCCTTGAGCCGCTCGACCCCTTGGATGGTCGCGGTTTCGCCGTCGAGATGGATGCGGGCGCCGAGCCGCACCAGCTCCTGCACGTGCATGAAGCGGTTCTCGAAGATCGTCTCGGTGATCCGCGAGGTGCCCTTGGCCTTGCTCATCAGCGCCATGAGCTGAGCCTGGAGATCGGTCGGGAAGCCGGGGAACGGCGAGGTCGACACATCGACCGGCGCCAAGCCAGAGCCGTTGCGCTTCACGCGAATGCCGTGGTTGTTCGAGGTGATCTCGGCGCCGGTCTGCTTCAGCACGTCCAGCGCCGCCTGCAGCAGCTCGGGCCGCGCGCCTTCCAGCAGCACGTCGCCGCCGGTCATCGCCACCGCCATCGCATAGGTGCCGGTCTCGATCCGATCGGGCAGCACGCTGTGACGGGCGCCGCCGAGCCGGGTCACGCCTTCGACAATCAGCCGCGAGGTGCCGGTGCCGGAAATGCGCGCGCCCATCTTGTTGAGGCAGTCGGCGACGTCGCCGATCTCGGGCTCCTGCGCTGCGTTTTCAATGACCGTCGTGCCATGCGCCAACACCGCCGCCATCAGCGCGGTGTGGGTGCCGCTCACCGTCACCTTGGGGAACTTGATCTCGCCGCCCTTCAGCCCATTCTTGGCGCGCGCGATCACATAGCCGCCGTCGATCTCGATCTGCGCGCCGAGCTTCTCCATCGCCATGATGAGCAGATCGACCGGCCGGGTGCCGATGGCGCAGCCGCCCGGCAGCGACACCTTCGCCTCGCCCATGCGCGCCAGCAGCGGCGCGATCACCCAGAAGCTCGCGCGCATCTTCGACACCAGCTCGTAAGGCGCCGTGGTGTCGACGATGCGCGATGCAACGATGTGTAGGGTGTGACCAAACTCCTGTGACTCGCCCGGCCGCTTGCCGGGCACCATCATGTCGACGCCGTGGTTGGAGAGGATGCGCTGCAGCAGGTTGACGTCCGCCAGCCGCGGAACGTTGTCGAGGATCAGGGTCTGGTCGGTGAGCAGGCTCGCGATCATCAGCGGCAAGGTGGCGTTCTTCGCGCCAGAGATCGGGATCGTGCCCTCAAGTCGCCGGCCGCCGACAATGCGTATGCGATCCATCTTGCCCCCGCGCGGTCGCCCGACCGCTCAATTCCAGCGAAGCAACAATCCTGCCGGTCTAGCCCTTTGGCTTGTCCGGTACAAATCCGGCGGAATCGTGAGCCGGGCGAGAACCCTCAGTCCCGGTTTGCGTTCGCCCTTTGGCTTGCGCCTTGCGGCGCCTGAGGTTTTCGCGCAGCGCCGCCCGCTGCCGCTCGGCGCGGCGGATCGCGCCGGCTTCGCCCCGGGGTCTGCTGGGTTCCTTGTCGCCGCTCATGAGGGCCAACCGAATAGCCGCTCGCGTGCCGGGGCGGCAAGCCCCGGCTGGACGCTCGACAACCGGCGGGTGATCGGTTATTCGCTCGCCCCATGCTGCCGTAGCTCAGTGGTAGAGCACCCCATTGGTAATGGGGAGGTCGTAAGTTCAATCCTTACCGGCAGCACCACGAAGTCCCATCAAAATATCTGTTTCTTTTCGCCCCCGAAAAATCCAATCGCCGGTTGCATCCAGTTGCGCGCCTATGACCGCTGTTTTCGCCGGCCGTGCAGGGTAAGCTGAGCACCGTGCTGCCTTGATCGGGGAACAACAATGAACGTTGCAATCAATCGATCCTGTCTCGCCGTTGCAGTTGCCGTCTCGCTCTGCGCGCTGGCTTCGCAGGCATCCGCGCAGTCCTATCCGGACCGGACGATCAAAGCGATCGTCCCATTCTCCGCCGGCTCCGGCGCCGACATGGTGGCACGCATCTCGATGCCGAAGCTGTCGCAGACCCTCAACCAGAACATCGTCATCGAGAATCGGCCCGGCTCCTCCGGCATCGCCGGCACCGATGCCGCGGCCAAGTCGACGCCCGACGGCTACACGCTGCTGATGACGGCGACGCAGCAGGTGATCACGCCGAGCATGCACAAGTCGATGCCCTACGACATGGTGAAGGATTTCATCCCGATCGCGCGCCTCACCATTCATCCGCTGGTGATGGCGGTGCCGAGCTCGCTGCCGGTGAAATCGGTGGCCGAGTTCGTGGCCTATGTCAAAGCCCGGCCCGGCAAGCTCAACTACGCGTCCACCGGTGTCGGCAGCTCGATCCACATGTCCGGCGCTTATTTCATCCAGCAGGCCGGCCTCGACATGGCGCACGTGCCCTACGTCTCACCGGCGCAGGCGACGCTCGGGCTTGGGCGCGGCGACGTGCAGCTCATGTTCTACGGCCATAACCAGCTCACGGCCGAGGTGCAATCCGGCCGCGTGCGGATGCTGGCGACCACCGGTTCGGTGCGCCCGGAATGGGGCCACGGCCTGCCGACGATCAAGGAATCCGGCTACCCGAATTACCAACTGTATTCTTGGCAGGGCCTGTTCGCGCCGGCCGGCACGCCCAAGCCCATCGTCGATATCCTGGACAAGGCCGTGGCGACCGCGCTGAACGACCCGGACGTCAAAGCGAGGTTCGATGGCGCCGGCACGTCGGCCAAGCATCTGGGCGGCGAGGAGTTCCGAACATTCTTCCTCTCCGAGATCGAACGCTACAAGGAGATCGTCGCGGTGTCCGGCGCGAAGGCGTACTGACGCTCGGAGCATCGCAGCTGGGAGCAACGCGGTGACAATGACAGTTCGAACGGCCGCGCTGCTGGCGCTGTGCGCGCTCATTCCGGGCGCATCCGCCGCAGCGGAGAAATACCCGACCAAGCCGGTCCGCATCATTGTCGGATTCGGCCCGGGCTCGTCGTCCGACACGCTGGCTCGCGTGCTGGCGCAAGGACTCGGCGCATCGCTTGGCCAGCAGTTCATCGTCGAGGTCCGGCCCGGCGCCGGCAGCAACGTCGCCGCGGCCTCCGTCGTGCGATCGCCGAAGGACGGCTACACGCTGTTCATGGCGACCGGCTCCAGCACGATCCGCACCGCCGTCTCCAGCAACCTGACGTTCGATTTCGCCAAGGACCTTGCACCGATCGCGCTCGTTGGGAACGTGCCGTTCGTGCTCGCCGCCAATCCCGCGCTGGGCGTGAACACCGTGCAGGAGCTCATCGCGCTTGCCAGGAGCAAACCGGATAGCCTCACGTTCGGTGCTTCCGCGGTCGGCACCACGGGATATCTGTCGGCGCAGCTCTTCAACCGCACCGCGGGCGTCAACCTGGTGATCGCTCCTTATCCCAGCACCGCGCAGGCCACCACCGATCTCATCACCGGCCGCATCTCGGTGATGTTCGCTTCGGCGTCGAACGTCCTGCAACTGGTGGAGGACGGCAAGCTGAAGGCGCTGGCGGTCGGGCAATCGACGCGATCGGAAATGATTCCGAATGTCCCCACCATGCTCGAGGCCGGCCTGCCGGGCGTCGACGCCAGCATCTGGATCGGCCTGCTCGCACCCGCGGGCACGCCGGCGGAAATCATCGAACAGCTCGCCGCCGCGACCAACGAATTCCTGAAATCGAGCGAGGCCGCGCGCCAGATGCGGCTGCAGGGCATGGAGCCGCTCGGCGGCACGCCCGGTGCGTTCGCGCGCCGGATCGCCGACGACACCGCAAAGTGGGCCGCCATCACGTCGGCGGCCGGCCTGGAAAAATAGCCGACGGAGCCTAGAGTCTGATTCATTGGGACTGAATCGATTTTGGGATTCCCAAATCGGAGCGGTTCTGATTCAAGATGCTGGCTGGGATGGAGGCCAGCATCCAATGGCTCGACCCTATTCGCTTGATCTA
>CAMDEB010000018.1 GCA_945893085.1 Rhodoplanes serenus
TGCGAAGATACGTCGCGCCCGACAACGGCTTGGCGAGCTCGACCAGCTTGGCCATCGGGAAACCCGACCACGGAATCGTCATGCTCCATGCCTCGACGCAGCGATGGCGATAGAGCCGCTCCTCGATCGCAAACTTGCGGACCAGATCGTCGATGCCGACCTCGAACGGCTTCTCCACCATGCCGTCGATCTTGATCGTCCATGGGCGGGTCTTCAGCGCCTGGGCTTGCCTGGTGACGTTCTTGGAGGAATTGAACTCGAAGAAATTGTTGTAGTTGCCGTTGATCTTCTCGTCGGTGAGCGGCCGGTCGAGCGTGAATTTCTCGTTGCGCTTGGCGGGATAGAGGTCGGCGCTGGGATCGGGAATGTCGGTGACGCGCTGCGCCAGCGCCATGTTCGGCGACATCGCAATCGCTGCGGCGCCGGTCGCCAGGAACGCGCGGCGATCGAGGAACAGGCGCTCGGGCGTGGCAAGACGCTCGGGGATTTCCCAACCGCGGCGACGGATCACGTTCATGGCGGATTCCTCTTCGGCTGCAACGCCAAAGCAGTACGGCGGGCCGGGATCACAGGCAAGTCACGGATATGGGAGGGCCGGCGTGATCGGCGGCGGCGGGAAGGTCACGCTTTCGCGTTGAACCGCAGCGGCGGCAGCTTTGCATGGGGCCCGTTGGCGCTCGGCTCCGACTTGTGGACCATGCGGCGGCGTAGGATCGAGACAAAGTCCGCCTTCGGCATCGGCTTGGAGAACAGATAGCCCTGGCCGACGTCGCAGCCGAAGCCCTGCAGCTTGTGGCTCTCGTGCGGCGTTTCGATGCCCTCGGCGACGCATTTCAGCCCGAAGCGGTGCGCCAGCTCGACGATGGTCTCGCACAGGCCGGCGCTGGTGCGGTCGTTGTTGCAGTCGGAGACATAGGAACGGTCGATCTTCAACTCGCTGAACGGCAACTGCCGCAGCCGCGACAGCGACGAATAGCCGGCGCCGAAGTCGTCGATCGCGAGGCTGCAGTTGAACGCCCGCAACTGGTTGGCGACATCGTTCGCCACCGTCAGGTCGTTGACGATCTCGTCCTCGGTGACTTCGAGGATCAGACCTGGCCAGCTCGCCGCTCGGGGACGCCCCTCGCGCAGCATCTGCGCGATCGGCAGCGTGGTGAGCGCCGACACCGGCGTATTGACCGACAGTTTGACCGATGCGCCGACGGCCGCGAGGTCTTCGTAATCCCGCAGCGCGGCGTCGATCACGTGCTCGGTCATCGTCAGCATGTCCTCCTCGCGCGCGCCGGGCAGGAAGGCGGCTGGCGGCAGCACGCCGAACTCGGGATGCCGCACGCGGATCAGACCCTCGGCGCCGACCAGTCGCTTGGCGGCGAGATCGATCTTGGGCTGGTACCAGAGTTCGAGCCAGTTGTGCTTGATCGCCTGCGCCAGCGTCACCGACGTCTTGCCGGCCTTGCGGCTCAGCCCCAGATCCTGGAGCACCTTGCGGAGCGCTTCGGGCTTGAACGGCGGTTGCAGCGCCGGCTGCACCCGCAGGCCGGCGCGGTCGCCGGCCAGCCGCACCTGGCCGACGGCGCAGAGCTGCTCGTAGGTGCTGATCTCGACCCCGCTGAGGATCTGCAACGCCGGGCGCTTCTTCGCGGCCGCAAGCCGCGCCACCGCCTCGTTCGCGGCGTCAATGCCGAAGCCGACGTCGATGACGACGAGATCGGGCTGGCCCTCGGGCAGCGCAGAGAGCATCGCTGCGAGCGAGGAGAATTGTTCGACGCGCGGACCGAGTTCACCGACAAGCGCGGCGATGCGCTCGCGCAGCGGCTCTTCCACCGCGGCGACAAAACACATCGGCGCGGCTTCCGCCGCATCGTCCTGGCTGCCGGAGAACCAATTCCGGACCGCGGTCAGCATTGTGATACTCGCGACGCACCGCCGCGTTTTGCGGCTTTCCCTGATTTTTATGGCCGCAGGATAGCCGGTCGCGGTTAACAAGCCGCTCCGCCTGCGTTTGCCAAAAATTAGGGTTGAAAAACTGCAAACGCGAGACGCGCGTTGTGCGCGCCTCGCGTTTGATGGCGGCGTCCGCCTATTCCGCCGCGCGTCTTGCGGCGATGATCTGATCGGCGGTCTTGCCGGTCAGTTCCGCCATATGGTCGAACTTGAACACGAAGCTGCCGACGCCGGCGGTCGCCGAGCGGACCTCGATGATCAGGTCGCCGATCTCCGATTCCGGCATTTTCGCGCGCACCATGTCCCAGCCGTCCCAGCCCTCGCGGGTGTCGAAGCCGAGGATCTGGCCGCGCCGGCCGGAGAGGATGGCGTTCATCTTCGCCGTCGCCTCGGTCGGACAGACGATCTCGACCAGGTGGATCGGCTCCAGCAGCACCGGGGCGCATTGCGGCAGCCCTTCGACGATGCCGATGCGGCCGGCGGTGCGGAACGCCATGTCGGATGAATCGACGGTGTGATACGAGCCGTCGACCAGCGCCACGCAAACGTCCACCACCGGGAAGCCGAGCGGCCCGTGCTTGAGCGCGTCGATCACACCCTCCTCGACCGAGGGGATGTAGTTGCGCGGCACCACGCCGCCGGTGATCTTGTCCTCGAACTTGAAGCCGCTGCTGCGCGGCATCGGCTTGATGTCGAGCACCACGTCGCCGAACTGGCCGTGGCCGCCGGACTGCTTCTTGTGCCGGCCGCGCTGCTGCACCGCCTTCTTGATGGTCTCGCGGTAGCCAACCGTCGGCCGCCGCGTGGTGATGGCGACACCGAAGCGCTCGGCCAGCCGCTCGGTCGCGACCCGCAGGTGCATCTCGCCCTGCCCCCACATCACGACCTCATGGGTCTCGGCGTTGTGCACGACCGTGATCGAAGGGTCCTCGTCGAGCAGCTTGTGCATCGCCTGGCCGAGCTTGACGTCGTCCTTGCGCTCCTTGGCGGACACCGCGATGGCGAGCACCGGCGGGTAGGGACGCACCTCGATCAGCGCCTTGGGCGCCTGCTTGCCCGCGGACAGCGTGTCGCCGGTCACCGCGTGGTCGAGCTTGCCGAGCGCGACGGTATCGCCCGCCGTCGCCGGGCCGCGCTTCTCGCTGTTTGCGCCGAGCATCTTGAACGTGCCCGACACGCGGCCGGCCTCCCGCTCCGGCGACAGCAGCGTGACGCCGTCGCCGATCTGGCCCGACAGAACGCGGGCCACCGACACCTTGCCGGCGTGGGCGGTGTTGAGCGTTTTCAGCACATAGGCGACGGGCTCGCCGCCATTGACCCCGAGCCGCTTGGCGGTGGTGTCGATGCCCGGCGCCTCATGCCGCAGGGCCTTCAGCAGCCGCAGCACGCCGTTGGTGCGGGTCGCGACGCCCATCAGCACCGGGACCACCAGCCCCTCGCGCAGCTCCTTGGCCAGGTCGTCGAACACCTTGTCGCGCGGCGGCGGAATGTCCTCGAGCAGTTGCTCCATCAGTTCGTCGTCGTGATCGGCGAGCTTTTCCAGCATCGAGAAGCGGGCGGTCTTCTCGCGGTCGAGCTCCTCGCCTTCGAGCGGGACGACCTCCGAGGCGGCGTGTTCCTTGTAGACAAACGCCCGCTCCAGCGCGAGGTCGACGAAGCCCGAGACGATGTCGTTCTTCCAGATCGGCAGCTGACGCAGCACCAGCGGGATGCGCGAGGCCGGCTGCAGGATCGGCAGCGCCTCCATCACCTTGGTCTCGACCTTGTCGATCTTGTTGAGGAACAAAAAGCGCGGAATGTTGTGCCGTTCGAGCTCGCGCATGATGAGCTGCAACTGCGGCATCTTGCGCGCGTCGGCCTCGCAGACCACGACCGCCGCGTCGACCGCCGGCAGCGCCGCGCGCATGTCGTGGATGAACTCGACCGAGCCCGGGCAGTCGACGAAGGTGTAGCTGTCGCCCATGAAGGTCGTGGTGGCGACCGAGAGGTCCACGCTCATCTTGTGGTGGCGCGCCTCCTTCGAGGCATCGCCGACGGTGGTCCCCGCCTCGATCGTGCCCTGACGCTGGATCGCGCCGGTGCGCGCCAGAATAGCTTCGAGAAGAGTGGTCTTGCCGCTCTGGAATGGGCCCACCAGCGCAATGCACCGGGGACCCGCGGCTCTATTGCCGCCGTTGCCGTTTGCAGCCGCCATTCGACGCCTCCCTTCGGCATCGCACGACCGGGTGTGTCCGGCCGCTAGTCCTGACGCCGGACACTTATCGTCTCAGGGGAAAGCGGCGATGGCAAGGGGTCGCCAGCTCGCGGCTAGAACCTGGGAATATCGGGGAATGGCAATTTTCCAGCATGCACATGCAGCCGGCCCAACTCGGCGCAGCGGTGCAGCTTGGGAAACACCTTGCCGGGATTGAGCAGGCCCTGGGCGTCGAAGGCGCATTTCAGGCGCTGCTGCTGGTCGAGATCGATCTCGGAGAACATCGCCGGCATCAGGTCGCGCTTCTCGACGCCGACGCCGTGCTCGCCGGTCAGCACGCCGCCGACCTCGACACAGAGCTTGAGAATCTCGGCGCCGAACTCCTCGGTCTTCTCCAGCTCGCCCGGCTTGTTGGCGTCGTAGAGGATCAGCGGATGCAGGTTGCCGTCGCCGGCGTGGAACACGTTGGCGACGCGCAGCCCGTAGTGCTCCGACAATTCGCGGATGCGCTTGAGCACCTGCGGCAGCCGCGCACGCGGGATGGTGCCGTCCATGCAGTAGTAATCGGGCGAAATGCGGCCGACTGCCGGGAACGCCGCCTTACGTCCGGCCCAGAACAGCAGCCGCTCCGGCTCCGAGGTCGAGACCCGCAGCGTGGTGGACCGGCACTCCTTGGCGATGGCCTCGACCC
Source organism: Rhodoplanes serenus (assembly GCA_945893085.1). Taxonomy (GTDB): domain Bacteria; phylum Pseudomonadota; class Alphaproteobacteria; order Rhizobiales; family Xanthobacteraceae; genus Z2-YC6860. Next base: position 4,830 of record CAMDEB010000018.1, read on the forward strand.
GGTCGATCAGGTGATCGACCTCGGCCTTCGGACCGTCGAGCTCGACGATCAGCAGGGCCTCGACGTCGAGCGGATAGCCGGCGTGCACGAACTCCTCGGTGGCGTGGATCGCAGGCTTGTCCATCATTTCCATGCCGCCAGGGATTATCCCTGAGCCGATAATGCGGGACACGCATTCGCCGGCGTCCTCCGATGAGGGGAAGCCGACCAGCACCGCACGCGCGGTCTCGGGTTTTTTCAGGATGCGCACCGTCACCTCGGTGACGACGCCAAGCAGTCCCTCCGAGCCGGTGACGATGCCAATCAGGTCGTAGCCGCCGGCATCGAGATGCTTGCCGCCGAGCCGGATCACCTCGCCGGTGATCAGCACTATCTCGATGCCCAAAATGTTGTTGGTGGTCATGCCGTATTTCAGGCAGTGCACGCCGCCGGAATTCTCCGCCACGTTGCCGCCAATGGTGCAGGCGATCTGCGACGACGGATCGGGCGCGTAATAGAAGCCCGCGTGCTCGACGGCCTGCGTGACCGCCAGATTGGTGACGCCCGGCTCCGCCACCACCACGCGGTTGTCGTAATCGATCTCGCGGATGCGGTTGAACTTGGCCATGCCGAGCAGCACGCCGTCGACGAGCGGCAGTGCGCCTCCGGAGAGCGAGGTGCCGGCGCCGCGCGGCACCACCTTGATGCCGTTGTCGTGGCAGTAGCGCAGCACCTGCGAAACCTGCTCGGTGGTCTCCGGCAGCACCACCACCATGGGCAGCGCCCGGTAGGCGGTGAGCCCGTCGGATTCATAGGGCCGCATCGTTCGTTCGGCCGCGATCACCCCCTCCCCCGGCACCATCGCCGAGAGCGCCGCCACGATCTCCTCGCGGCGGGCGAGTACGGCCTGATCGGCAGCAGGCATTTGAACGGACATCGCGGCTCCGGGGTTATCCTCAAGATGATTGTACAACCGCCTGATCCGTGCAGAAAATGACTTTGGAGCCTCTCAGGGAGCAGCAGGATGAAAGCGTTGGTACTGGTGACGGCGGCGTTCGCCGTCTCGATGGGCGTGGCAAAGGCCCAGGATCTCGCCGAAGGAGAGCGGTCGTTCCGCAAATGCCTGCCCTGCCACGCGGTGGGCGAGGACGCCCGCCACAAGATCGGACCGGTCATGAACGGGCTCGAGGGCCGCAAGTCGGGCACCATCGCAGGCTACAATTACAGCGAGGCCAACAAGAAGGCCGAGATCATCTGGAGCGAAGCGAGCTTCAAGGACTACATCCAGAATCCGATGGCTCGCGTCCCCGGCACCAAGATGGCGTTTGCCGGCATCAAGAATGAGAAGGAGATTGGCGACCTCTGGGCCTATCTCAAGCAGTTCAAGGCCGACGGCTCCAAATAGCTTGGCGGCCTCGATGTCGCATTGACGCTGCCGAACGTGCGGGGCTCAATCGCCGGCCATGCGGGGGGAGCCGTTGCACCGATATTTCCGGGCAACCAAAAGGGCGCCAGCGCGTTCTTATGGGCGAGCCGTGGCTAATCGCTTTCATTCTCACGCATCCCCTTGCGTAACAACGATATTTTCAAACCGCGGGTGAACTGTGCAGGCTGAAAAAACAGCCACCAAGGCGCCGAGATCGACGGAGGCCGAGGCGTTCACCATCGGCCTCGAAGAGGAGTATTTCCTGGTCGATGCCGGCACCAAGTCAGTAACGCGCGCCAGGCCACCGGAATTTCTCGAAGCGGCCAAGGCCGCGACCGGTGGGCGGGCCATGGGCGAATTCCTGCAGGCGCAGGTCGAAGCGGTCACCGGGCCGCACAGCGACATCAAGGCGGCGCGCGAGGAGCTGCGCGATCTGCGGCAGACCATTGCCAGGGTCGCGGCCGATCACGGCCTCGCCATTCTCGCCGCCGGCACGCATCCGACCGCCGACTGGGGCCGCTCCCAGCAGTCCGAGGGCGACCGCTACGACGCGGTGATGGACGATCTGCAGATGGTCGGGCGGCGCAACATGCTGTGCGGCCTGCACGTCCACGTCGAGTTGCCGGACCCGGACAGCCGGGTCGACGTCATGACGCGGATGCTGCCGTACCTGCCGCTGTTCATCGCGCTCGCGACCTCCTCGCCGTTCTGGCGCTCGCGGCTGACCGGGCTCAAGGGCTACCGGCTCGCGGCCTATGACGAACTGCCCCGCACCGGCGTGCCCGAGCTGTTCCGCAACAAGGACGAGTTCGACGCCTATGTGGACGCGCTGGTACAGGCCGGCGTGATGGAGGATTCAAGCTATGTGTGGTGGTCGATCCGGCCATCGCTCAACCATCCGACGCTTGAGCTGCGCGCGCCCGACGTGCCGACGCGGGTCGACGACTCGATCGCCATCGCCGCGCTCTATCGCTGCCTGGCGCGGCGGCTGTATCGCAACCCGTGGGTCAACTGGGATCTCAGCGCGGTGTCGCGCGCGATCGTGGTCGAGAACAAATGGCGCGCGCAGCGCTACGGCGTGCACGGCACGTTCGTCGGCGCACACGGCGCGGTGACGGTCAGCGACATGCTCGATCAGGTCATCGCCGACACGACGCCCGACGCCAACGCGCTCGGCTGCCTGGACGAGCTCCGGCGTTGCCGCGCCATCGTCGACGAGGGCACTTCGGCGGACGTCCAGCTCGCGGTGTACGAGGCGCACGGCAAGACCGAGGGCCGCGGCCAGGCCTTGCAGGCGGTTGCCGATTGGCTTGCGGTGACGACTCTGCAATAACGCCCTCGATGAAACGCACGCAGTCCAAAGACTACTGGTGCATCGCGCAGAACAACGGCCCGACGCTGTATTTCCACGGCGACGATCCGATCTCGCGCAGCGACTACGTTCATGCCGTGGGCGCGGCCGATTGCGATCCGCACATCACGACGGGGCGAGCCGCGAGCATCAAGAAGGCAAAGCCAAAAAAGCGCGCCGCCGCCCGCGACGATGCCGCCTAGGCAGTCGGTGCATCGGCCGCCGGCAACACGGTCTGCACCACCAGCCCGCGCGCCCGCGCATCGACCACGCCGAGCCCGCGCAACGCGAGCAGCGTGAGCGTCTGCACCGCGGCGCGCGCCTTGACTGGATCGTCGACCGTCTCGGGCGCCAGCGGCCCGATCAGCCCTTCCAGCAAGGCTCCGACCAGCGCCGGCGCGGCCAGCGCCGCATCCTGCTCCGGCAGATGGCCGCCGGCGATTGCCGCCGCGATCCGTGCCTCGATCTCGCCGGCCAGCGCCTTGCGGTATTCGAGCCGCAACGCGTCAATCTCAGCATCCACCGGCTCGGCGATCACCGCCCAGGCCAGCCGCCGGTCGCGAAGCGCGCGGGCCGCGAAGGTGGCGAGCGCGGCGGCCAGCGCCGAGAGCGGGCCGGGCGCCGCATCGGCGGCACGCCGCACGGCGTCGATTTCGCGCTCCGAGACGCTGGCGATCAGGGCGCCGACCAGGTCGGTCTTGCCGGGGAAATAGCGGTAGACCGTGCCGGCGGCGATGCCCGCGCGGGCAGCCACCGGCGCGATCTGAATTGCCGCCATGCCGCCTTCGCTCGCGGCATCGCGTGCCGCCGCGACGATGCCGTCGTGGCGGGCGGCAAGCCTGCGGATCACATTGTCGGTACGGCGGTAGGCCATCGATGAACCACGATTCAGTCTATTAGAAGTGAATCATAGTTCAGGTGCGGAGGCAACCCGCGGTCGCAAGAGGTGAACGGGTAAGGAGTTGTTAACCGTTCTGGTTGGCCAGCGCCTTGGCGCGAATGGCGTCGAGCGTTGCCATCGGCGTCGAGGCATTGGTGTCGACCTTGAGATGGATGATCGACGGCTTGCCGGACTTCGTCGCCGCATCGAATGCCTTGGCGAAGTCGGCGGTCTTCTCGACCGTGACGCCGAAGCCGCCGAACGCGCGCGCGTAAGCGGCAAAGTCCGGATTTTTCAATTCGGTCGCGACCACACGGCCGGGATAATCGCGCTCCTGGTGCATACGGATGGTGCCATAGGAACCGTTGTCGACGACGATGGTGACGAACGGCAGGTCGTATTGCACGGCGGTCATGAACTCCTGGCCGTTCATCAGGAAGTCGCCGTCGCCGGCGAAGCACACCACAGTGCGCTCGGGGAACGCACGCTTGAGGCCGACCGCCGCCGGCACGCCGTAACCCATCGAGCCGGAACACGGCCCGATGTGCGTGGCAAAGCGGCGGAAGCGGTAGAAGCGATGCACCCAGGCGGAGAAGTTGCCGGCGCCGGTGGTGATGAACGCATCCTCCGGCAGGTTCTGCCGCAGCCACACCACGATCTCGCCGAGGTTGACGCCGCCGGGCTGCGAGGTCGCAGTCTCGGTCCAGGCGAGATAATCGGCATGCGCGGTTTCGGTGTGCTTGCGCCAGGGGATTTCGTTTGGCGGCTGCAATCCTTCGAGCGCTGCGGCGAACGCCGTCGGCACCGCGTGGATCGCAAGATGCGGATGATAGACGCGACCCAGTTCCTCCGCGCCCGGATGCACGTGCACGAAGGTCTGGCGCGGTCCGGGAATCTCCAGCAGCGAGTAGCTCTGCGACGGGATTTCGCCGAGCCGGCCGCCGATCAGCACCACCAGATCGGCCGCCTTGATGCGCGCAAGCAGCTTCGGGTTGATCCCGAGCCCGACGTCGCCGGCGTAGCTCGGATGCAGCGTGTCGATCAGATGGGTGCGGCGGAAGGTGGTGGCGACCGGCACCGCGAAGCGCTCGGCGAAGCGAGCGAGCGACGCGCGGGCGGCTTCCGACCAGCGGCTCCCGCCCGCAAGCACGATCGGCTGCTTCGCCACCCACAGCATTTTCTGCAGCTTCGCCATGTCGGCTTGGCCCGGCCAGGTCTCGACCGGCTCGAACGCCGGCGCGTCCGGCACCGCGACGCGCTCGACCAGCATGTCCTCGGGCAGCGCGATCACCACCGGCCCCGGCCGGCCGTTGCAGGCGGTGTAGAACGCGCGCGAGACGAGCTCGGGGATGCGCGCGGGATCGTCGATCTCGGTCACCCACTTGGCGATGCTGCCGAACACCGCGCGGTAGTCGAGCTCCTGGAACGCCTCGCGCTCGCGCATCTCGCGCGCCACCTGGCCGACGAACACGATCATCGGCGTCGAATCCTGGCGAGCGATATGGATGCCGGGCGAGGCGTTGGTCGCGCCCGGCCCACGAGTACAGAACACGATGCCCGGGCGGCCGGTGGCCTTGCCGACCGCCTCCGCCATCATCGCCGCACCGCCCTCCTGGCGGCACACCGTGAGCTTGATCGGGCGGTCGTGGAAGGCATCGAGGGCCGCGAGATAGCTCTCGCCCGGCACGCAGAACACGTGCTCGACGCCGTGGGCGATCAGTTGATCGACCAGGATTTCGCCGCCGGTCCGGGTTCCGTCGTTGGCGCGCATTGCACACTCTCTTCGTTCGTCATGCCCGGCCTTGTGCCGAGCATCCACGTCTTGGCCGCCACCATAAAGACGTGGATGGCCCACGCAACTCGGGCCTGCCCGAGTTGCGTAACTTTTGGGAAAGCGCAAGTCGGGTAAACCAGACTTGCGGCGACAAGCCCGGCCATGACGGTGAGAGCGCGCTTAGCCTCTACCGCTTGATCGGACAGAACTTGGTCGGGATCATCAGCGAGGTCTTCTGCTCCAGCAGCAGCCCGGACTCGTTGAGCTTCTGCAGATAGATCTTCCATTCCGGGTCGGCGAACATCGCGGCGCGGCGCGCGGTGCGGTCGGCGGCATCTTCATAGGCCCAGTTGTGCACGACGGTGTTTACGTCGCCAGTCTCGGCGTACATGTAGGCGATCGGCTGGCCGAGATGGCGGCTTTGCGCCGCGTAGCCATATTGCTCGTAGATTTGGATGTGGGTCTGGGTGTGGCCGGGCTTGATGCGATAGGTCCGATGATCGACGAGCAAGATAACCTCCCGTGTGGGCGCTCACGTCTCGTGGCGCGAAGCCGAATACTTTCGGGAGCGGCGCGCCGCGGTCAATAGGCTTGGTGAAGATCGCCGGGCCAGCGAGCGGGCGTTCAAGGAAACCGCGCACCCTCGTTGCGGCCGTGATCGGTGCGGGCGTCGTAGTCGCGATCCTTCTCGACCGCCTCCTTGAGCAGCCTATCGCCGAGCGAGTTCGCAAACCGCCCGAGCAGATTGCAGGTGCGCTCGGGTGCCGTCGCACGGATGATGTTTTCAATCCGCCGCGCGACATCGATCGCGTTCTGAACGTGCCACTTTTCGTGCTGGAGCAATTTATCCGAGTAGTCGGTGAACGCGCGCATCAGCGTCGCGGGCACGGAAGCATCTGCCTTGAGCCGCGGCATGGTGATGCTCGCCTCGACCGTCGTCGATGCGCTGGCGATGGCGCAGCCCACCGCGTCGTCTTTGTATTCAAAGGTCCACTTCACGGACCAGCGCGTGAATCCGTCGTTGCGTCGGCCGCTCGGGTCCAGGGGCCCGAGTCGGTTGAGGTTCGCCCGAACCTCGGAAGCGGTCGCGCCGCTCACATCGTAATAGACGATATTTTGCGTCACCTGCGGTTCAGCCAAGCCATCCGACATGCCGGCGAAGGCGATCGCCATGACGCAACAAGATGCCGCAACCCATCGCCAAATCATCGCAGGCCCCTCATCCAGGATCGCAAGCCAATGAGCGCCGGGTCAAGGAAACTGCGCACCCTGAGTGCGGCCATGCTCGGTGCGGCGATCGTAGTCCCGGTCCCGCTCGATCGCCTCATCGAGGAGAGACTCTCCCAGCGCGTTGGCGGCGTCCCCGAACTCATCGCAACTCGGCTTCGGCGGCAGCGCGGCAATCGCCTTTTCGATCCGCCGCGCGACGTCGATGCCGTTCTCGGCATGCCCCTTCTCGTGCTCCATCAGCTTGTCCGTGTAGGCGGAGAAGGCTCGCTCAAGCTCCGGCGGTATCTCCGCATTCGCCGCCAGCCTGGGCATGGTGATGGTGATGTCGACGACCGTCGCGACGCTGGAAATTTCGCAGCTTTGCTCGCCCTCCCTGAAGCGGTAGTGCCAACGCACAAACCAGCGCGTGTGGCCGTCAAAGCGCTCGCCCCAGTCGCCCCGGGGACCAAACCGCATGAGATTGGCCCGGACCTCGGATGCGGTCGTGCCAGGCACCTCGTAATAGAAGACGTTCTGCATGACCCGCGGCTCGGCCCAACATGCCGAGGCCGTCGCCAAGGCGCAGCAAGATGCCGCAACCAGCCGCTGAATCATCGTCCATCTCCCCTTCGTAAGGACTAGCAAAGTACGGCGCCCTAGGCGATGGTCCACCTCGGCCTGCACCGGCGCTCGACGCCGAATTTATTTCGCTGGAATGCGCATGCCAACTGATCCGCGCCGCATCGCCGTCGTGTTCTCCGCCGCCTGCGCCTTCCTCCATCTCTATTCGCCGCAGGCGGTGCTGCCGCTGATGGCCCTCGAATTCGGGGTCGGCGCCGCCGATGCCAGCATGATCATCACCGCGGGAACGCTGGCGGTGGCGGCGACGGCGCCGTTCACCGGCGCGGTCGCCGACGTGCTGGGCCGGCAACGCGTCATCGTCACCGCCATGGCGCTGCTGCTGGTGCCGACGGTCATGGTGGCGCTGGCGGGAAGCTTCCACGAGCTGATCTTCTGGCGGTTCATTCAGGGGTTGCTGCTGCCGCCGATCTTCGCCGTCACCGTCGCCTATATCGGCGACGAATGGCCATCCCACCAGGCCACCGGCGTAATCGGGATCTATGCTTCGGCCTCGGCGGTCGCGGGCTTCCTGGGACGGTTGATCCCCGGCCTGCTGGTCGACCACGTCGGCTGGCGCGGCGGGTTCCTCGCTCTCTCCGCCTTGACGGTGGTCTGTTTCCTCATCGTCCTGATGCTGCTGCCGCGCGAAAAGCAGTTCGTGCGCGCCCGCAGTCTCGCGGCCTCGCTCGGGCAGATGCTCGCCCACCTGCGCAATCCGAAATTGCTGGCGACCTATGCGGTCGGCTTCGGCGTGCTGTTCAACTTCATCGCCACCTTCACCTATGTGAGCTTCCATCTGGCCGGGCCGCCGTTCCACCGGTCGGCCGCCTTCATCGGCTCGATCTTCGTGGTCTATCTTGCCGGCGCGGCGGCGGTGCTGTGGGCCGGTCGCGCGATTGCGTGGATCGGCCGGCGCACCTTCGTGCTGTGCGTGCTGGCGGCCTGGGCGTGCGGCCTGCTGCTCATGCTGGTGCCTTCGGTGCCGGTGATCGTGCTGGCGCTGGCGATCGCCTCGATCTGCGGCGTGCTGACCCAGGCGTCCTCCACGAGCTTCGTCGCCATCACCGCGCAGGGCGGCACGTCGTCGGCCGTCGGCCTCTACGTGATGTCGTTCTACGTCGGCGGCACGTTCGGCGGCTGGCTCGCCGGTCTCGCCTACGAGGCGGGCGGTTGGTCGGCGTCGGTCGCCCTGGTGCTGGGCATGATCTCGCTGATGGCGCTGATTGTTGCGACCGCCTGGAAGCAGTAGCTAGCGCTGCTTGAGCCGCTTCAGGATCAGCACCGAGAAATTGCCCTGCGGGGTGAAATCGGTCTTGCGCATCTCGAACTGCGTCGGGCCGATCTTCTTCACCCCATCGCCGCAGAAGCTCACCAGGCTGTCGGCTGAGCCCTTGTCGACGACCAGCCGGAAATCCTTGATCGGTCCCGACCAGTTGGCTCCGGTCTTGAGGACATAGTCGATGCGCTCCTCGCCGTAGGGCGCGGCATCGTTGTTCTTCGACGCGCGGCGCGCCCGCTCCAACGAGTTCATGATGTCCCTGTCGATGCAGTACTTGCGCTTGTAGTCCTCGAGCCACGGCTCGTTGCGCGCATAGGATGAGCCGAGCGACGTCATCACCGAGCCGCTGACGCTCGGCTTGTAGCGGTGCTCGATCGTGGTCTCCTTCTGGGCGGGAAAGCTCTGCTGCCAGTAGAATGTGGTCTGCAAGCCCCAGCGCGCAGCGAGATGCTTCTCCATGCCCTTGCCGACGTCATACTCCTCGATCTCGGCCAGCCCGAAGCCGACCAGCTCGTCCCATTTGTTACGTGGCAAGCGGTCGAGCGCGCGGTTGGTGGCCGCCAGATGCGGGGCGAGCGGAATCGCAAGACCCCGCAAATAAGCGGTGCGGTCGATACCGCGCGCCGCCACGCGTTGCTCGACCTGCGTCGCGACCGGCTTGCCGTTCACGCTGGTGACGAACCCGAGCAGGTTGACCGGATCATCGGTCGGCACCGAGATGTTCTGATCCTGATGCTCGATGCGGATTTCCGGCATCGGGAAGGCGACATGAACCGTGATGTCCTTGTCCGACTTGTTGAAGAACCGGTAGCGCACCCTGATCTGGGTTGCCGAGATGAAAAGGTCTTCGGCGCGCATCTCGATGTCGTCGTTCTTCACGAACACCAGCCCGCCGGTCGCAAGCTCGGCGGTGGAGTCATTGGCGCTGGCGGGCGCGTTGACCGCGCCGGCAAGCAGGAGTGCGATTGCGACTTTCTTCATCTGTTCACCTCGCGCGGCCTGGCCGTCGGTGACAAACTCCCAAGCATCGAAGGCCTCCCGAAACCGGAAGCCGATTCGAGCCACAATAAACGGGGGACGCGCCATGAGCCAGACACCGACACAGGCCCAATTCGAGTTTCTGCGCTCGATCGACACACCAACCGTGTGCAACCTGCTCGAAATCGTCGCCCCGGAGCGGCGCGGCTTCGGCTACACGGTGCGGCACCTGCACTGCCCGTTCCCCAATCTGCCGCCGATGGTCGGCTTCGCCAAGACCGTGACCATGCGGGCGCAGGACCGGGTGCCGCTCGGCGAGGCCGGCTACATGAACAAGCGGCTCGACTATCTCGACTACATCGCCGCGCAGCCGCAGCCCGGCATCGCCGTGATCCAGGACGTCGACGAGATCGTCGGCTTCGGCGCGTTCTGGGGCGAGGTTCAAACCAACATCCACAAGGCGCTGGGCTGCCTTGGCACCATCACCAACGGCTCGATCCGCGACATCCCGCAGGTCGCCCCGGGCTTTCAGATGCTGGCGGGCTCGATCGCGCCCTCGCACGCGTTCGTGCACGTGGTGGACTACGGCCTGAACGTGAACATCCACGGCATGGCGGTGCGCAGCGGCGACCTGATCCACGCCGACCAGCACGGCGCCGTGGTGGTGCCGATCGAGACCATCGACGGCATGAAGGCGGCGGCGCCGAAACTCGCGGCCAAGGAAGCCCAGATCATCGAGGCCGCGCGGTCGGGCAAGGGCGTCGAGGCGATCAAGGCGGCGATGAAGGGCTAAGCCGCTTCGGCGCTCGGGTGCCATTGCGGGCGGTAGCCCGCGGCGAGCACGGCGAGGATTGCGGGCGGCGTGAGCACATCGACCGCGATCCCGTTCGGTCTTCGCTTGCGAGTGTCGTAGCCCGCGGGCGTCCAGCGCAGCAGCGAGCCGCCGCGCACCGCGAAGGCGCCCTGCTCCAGCGCGACCAACGCGCCGTCCGGCAGGTCGCCGATCAATCGGCGATGGCGCCGCTTGGCGCGACCATCGAGGCGCTCGGCGTGCAGCCGTTCGTCCATTGCGGCCGCGCGAGGCCGTGAGCGCAGATCGAAGGCCGATCGCCAATGCTCCGCAAACGCCTCCGCGTCCTGCCGCCGGCATTCGAAGCACGGGCGATGGCCGGCGGAGAGCGCGGTCACCTCGTCGAGGAAAAACAGCTCGGTGTAGCTGTCGCCCCAGACCTTGCGATGGCGGTTGTTGAATTCGAGGCGGCAGCAGATCCACTGCCGCGACACCCAGCGCCGCGCTCCCAGCGTTCGATCGTCGCCATGCAAGCGCCCGCCGCGGTTGCCCATGAACAGGCCGCGCGCCGGATTGGAAAACAGCTCGCCGAACGGGTCGACGCGGTTTGTGAGCGGCATGGCATCATGCCCCAAGAATCGAGATGGCCGGGACAAGCCCGGCCATGACGAATACAACAGCCGTGACCGCGCTACGATTGCGGTTGCGGCTCCATCGGACCGGTCTCGGGCCGCGGGCGGCTCTTGCCGGCGGGCGGCACGGCGGAGGTGCGCGGCGTCGCCGGCTCGATCACCGACTCCCGCGTCGGCTTCTTGCCGGCGAGCAGATCGATGATCTCGTCGCCCGAGAGCGTCTCGAACTCAAGCAGACCCTTGGCCAGCACCTCGAGGTCGGCGCGCTTGGCTTCGAGAATCTGCCGCGCCTCCTCATGCGCGGTTTCGATCAGTGCCCTGATCTCGACGTCGATCTGCTGCGCGGTCGCCTCGGAGACGTTCTGGGTGCGGGCGACCGACATGCCGAGGAACACCTCGTCCTGGTTCTCGCCGTAGGATACGGCGCCAAGCTCCTTCGAGAAGCCCCAGCGGGTCACCATCATGCGCGCGAGCCGCGTCGCCTGTTCGATGTCGGACTGCGCGCCCGAGGTGACCTTTTCCTTGCCGAAGACCATCTCTTCGGCGACGCGTCCGCCCATCATGATGATCAGCCGCGAGGTCATCTGTTCGTAGGTCATCGAGAGCTTGTCGCGCTCCGGCAGCTGCATGACCATGCCGAGCGCGCGGCCGCGCGGGATGATGGTCGCCTTGTGCACCGGATCGGTGGCCTTGACGTTGAGCGCGAGCAGCGCGTGACCGCCCTCGTGATAGGCGGTCAGCATCTTTTCCTCGTCGGTCATGACGAGCGAGCGGCGCTCGGCGCCCATCATCACCTTGTCCTTGGCGTCCTCGAAGTCGCTCTGGGTGACCATGCGCTTGTTGCGCCGGGCCGCCATCAGGGCCGCTTCGTTGACCAGGTTCATCAGGTCGGCGCCGGAGAAGCCGGGCGTGCCGCGGGCGATGACCTTGAGATTGATATCCGGCGCCAGCGGCACCTTGCGCACGTGGACCTTCAGGATCTGCTCGCGGCCGACCACGTCCGGGTTCGGCACCACCACCTGGCGGTCGAAGCGGCCGGGACGCAGCAGCGCCGGATCGAGCACGTCGGGCCGGTTGGTCGCGGCGATCAGGATGATGCCCTCGTTCGCCTCGAAGCCGTCCATCTCGACAAGCAACTGGTTCAATGTCTGCTCGCGCTCGTCATTGCCGCCGCCGAGGCCGGCGCCGCGGTGGCGGCCAACGGCGTCGATTTCGTCGATGAAGATGATGCAGGGCGCGTTCTTCTTGGCCTGCTCGAACATGTCGCGAACGCGGCTGGCGCCGACGCCGACGAACATCTCGACGAAGTCCGAACCCGAGATCGTGAAGAACGGCACGTTGGCCTCGCCGGCCACCGCACGCGCGATCAGGGTCTTACCGGTGCCGGGCGGGCCGACCAGCAGCACGCCGCGCGGAATGCGTCCGCCGAGCCGCTGGAATTTGGTCGGATCGCGCAGGAACTCGACGATCTCCTGCAAGTCCTGCTTGGCCTCGTCGACGCCGGCGACATCCTCGAAGGTGACGCGGCCGTGCGCCTCGGTCAGCAGCTTGGCGCGGCTCTTGCCGAAGCCCATGGCCTTGCCGGCGCCGCCCTGCATCTGGCGCGAGAGGAAAATCCAAACGCCGATCAGCGCGATGAACGGCAACCAGGAGACCAGCAGCGACACGAACCACGGCACGCTGTCCTGCTGCGAGCGCGCGGTGATCGCCACGCCCTTGCCGTAGAGACGCTGCACCAGCGTCGGATCGTTCGGCGCATAGGTCTGGAAGCTGCGGCCATCGCTGAAGGTACCGTGAATCTCCGGACCCTGGATCAGCACGTCGCGCACGCGGCCCTGATCGACCTCGCTCAAGAGCTGCGAGAACGAAATGTCCTGCGAAGCGGTGCGTTGGCCCGGATTCTGGAACAGCGTGAACAATGCCAGCAGCAGAAGAACGATGATGACCCAGAGGGCGAAATTGCGAAGATTGGCGTTCATCCCAGTCTTTCATGCGCGCCGGCGTGCCGGCGGCGTTCGGGTGTTCACGTTATCGCGCGTGTTGAAGGCGTAATCCGAAGTCCCCGGCTAATGTAGGTCTGCGGTCGCCCCCTGCCAAGGGAACCGACCCGCCTGTAAGCCCGCGAATCCAGCATATTCTACCCTGCCCGGCCGCCGTTTGGCGAACCTGCGCCAGTCACCTTTGCGTTTGGTTAAGGCCGTTTCGAGGCACGAGCGGGGGCGCGCTCGACCATCAGACGGTCGCCGGACCGGGTGATCAGGGCTCCCGCCAGCGTGCGGCGAAACCGCACGGCTTCTGCCGATTCGATCAGGCCGGTGTGGAGCGCCTCGAGCTTGCCGAGCTCGACCGGCCCTTCGTCGCCGGTTCTAGCCACCGCACGGCCGAGCAGGCGCAAGCCGACCTCGGCCGGCAGCCGAAAAAATGCCCCTGCCGCAAAATTGATCGGGCCCCGCTCCGGCCAGGGCTGCGGCGCAAGCACCGCCATCGCCTGCTCGACCGCCGCTTCCAGCGCCGCATCGGCCCGCCGCACCCGGCGGGCAAGCAGCGCCAGCCGGCGCGGCACCAGCCCTTCGCGTTCCAGCGCCGGCAACAGCCCCCGCAGCCGCGCCCGGGTAAAGCGCGGATCGCGGTTCGACGGATCGTCGGCGAACGGCACGCCGGCCGCTTTCACGGTCGCGATCAGTCTGGCTTTTGGAATGTCGAGCAGCGGGCGGATGAGCGCGATGCCCTCGGTCTCGCTGCTGCGCGCCATGGCGCCGAGCCCGCTGACGCCGCTGCCGCGCGCGAGCCGGATCAGCACCGTCTCGGCCTGATCGTCGAGCGTGTGCGCGGTCAGCACATGGCGGCAACCGGCCTGGCGCGCCGCCGCGGCAAGCAGCTTGTAACGGGCGGCGCGCGCCGCCTGCTGCAGGCCGGTCTTGGGCTTTCGCCCGGCCCAGCGCAGCGTGCGGTGGGCGACCCCGAGCGAACGCGCGAGCGTCTTCACCGCGTTGGCTTCCCGTTTCGACTCGGGCCGCAGGCCGTGATCGACCGTGACCGCGACCAGCGCCGGCCCGCGCTTGCGCGCGGCGCGCCAGCGCGCCGCCAGCAGCAGCAGCGCAGTGGAATCGGGACCGCCGGAAATCGCAAGGATCAGGACTGGAACGTCGACCAGATCGGCGAACAGCAATCTCGCCTCGCGGGCCGAGATCGCCGCGTCGTCAGCAGCGGACACGCTTCTGTTCCCGCTCGACGCTCTGCTTCACGCTGCCGGAGGCGCGCGGATACTTGGTGGTCACTTGGGCAAGCGTCGCGCAGGCCATTTCCTTCTGGCCGATCGCGGCGAGCGACTGACCGAGCCGCAGGAACGCATCCGGCGCCTTGGGACTCTTGTCGTGCTTGGTGGAGACGACGAGGAACGCTTCCGCCGCGGCATCGTAGCGCTGGCGCTGGAACAGGCTTTCGCCGAGCCAGAACTGCGCTTCGGGGATCAGCCGGTCGCTCGGATATTTCTTGAGGAAGTTTTGGAAGGCGCCTTCCGCCAGCGCGTAATCCTTCCGCAGCACGTAGCCGTAGGCGAGGTCGTAGTGATCCTTCGGCGTATCCGAGGGCGGCATCACCGAGGCCACCGCGCCGGTGGCGCTGGGATTGCGCGCGGGCGGCGGCGGCAACGGGGCATTCGACGGCGCCTGAGGCGCGGGAGCGCCGGTGACGCCGGTCGCCAGCGTCGAGAGATCGAGCGGCGCACCCGGCACGCGCCCGCCCGGCGCGCCGACCGGCGGCTCGGCGGTGATGATGGACGGTTGCTCCGGGATGGCGGCGCTGCCGGCGGGCATGCCACCCAGCGTCTGCGGAGCGCCGGGAGCGTTTGGATTCTGCGACGGATCGAACACGTCGGACCGGCGTCCGGACGGCGTGGATGCGGGCGGCGGCGGCACGGCCTGGCCCGGCTGGCGCGCGATCGGCGCGGCGGGCTGGGCCTGCTGGCCCGGCGTTGCCACCTGGGCGCGCTGGAGCTGCTGCTCAAGCTGCTGGTTGCGGAACTGGAGCTGCTCGATCGTGCCCGTGAGCTGGCGAACCTGCGCTTCGAGTTGATTGATGCGGACGGCGAGATCGGCATCGCCCTGAGCCTGCCGTACATCGGCGGGCGGAGCGCGATCGCGCTGACCGAACAGATTGTCGATCAGGCCCTGCGCGGAAGCAGGCGCCGCGAAGGCGAGACCGGCTGCGAATGCCGATGCAGCGAGCGCACGAGAAAAGGCATTGGTCATGGCAGACAATCGTGTTGTCGGCGGTGGATTACCATACCGGGCCGAGTAAGACCAAAGTGTGACTTTCCCCACCTCGTCACAGCGCGCTCAAACGCAAACCGGCGCCCTGTCGGACGCCGGCCGGTAACACATCGAGGAAACCTCAGGAGGTGGCGCCGAGCACCGTCACGGAGCGACGATTCTGCGACCAGCATGAGATGTCGTTGCAGACCGCGACCGGGCGCTCCTTGCCGTAGGAGACGGTGCGCATGCGGTTGGCTTCGACGCCGCGGGCGGCGAGATAGTCCCGTACCGCCTGGGCGCGACGGGCGCCGAGCGCGATGTTGTACTCGCGGGTGCCGCGCTCGTCGGCATGGCCTTCAACGGTGAAGGCGTAGGTCCGATAGAGCCCCAGCCACTGCGCCTGCTTTTCCAGGGTCGCGCGCGACTGCGGGGTGAGCTCTGAGGAATCGCTCTCGAAGAACACGCGGTCGCCGACGTTGACCACAAAGTCCTGTTGGCTGCCGGGTGCGGCAGCGCCGGCCGAGGCCATCGAGTCATCGGCAGGCTTGTTGGCGCAGGCCGAAACGGCGAGAGCCGCGATCAGCGTGGCTGCCAGGCCCGCGCTGCGCACGATACGTGTCAAACTCAACATTCCGGGGCCTCCATTCGCACTATTGCCGGACGATCCTGATCTAGCAGGAGGTTCGTTAAGCGAAGGTTCCGTCAACCTTGATGAGGCGTTGCCAAAGCCACGATAGACGCCCCAGGCGTCGAAACGTCTCGGTATGGTTAATGGGGCGTGAACGCGGCCACATAGGGGCATCCGAGGACGTCATGTCAAGATCGGCGACCAGGCCGGGTCCGAGGCAAACCCGGGCGTCGGGACGCGCTGTTCGTTGCGCCCGGTGATGTCGATCGTGAACAGCGAGGGGCCGGCATTGCCGCCGGGGTCGCGGAAGAACATCAGCACCCGGCCGTTGGGGGCGAAGGTCGGGCCCTCGTTGTGGAAGCCTTCGGTGAGGATGCGCTCGCCCGAGCCGTCCGGCTTCATGATGCCGATCGCAAAGCCGCCCTTGACCTGCTTGGTGAAGGCGATGGCGTCGCCGCGTGGCGACCACACCGGCGTCGAATAGGAGCCCTCGCCGAAGCTGATGCGTTTTGCGGCGCCGCCGTTCGCGCTGGTGACATAGATCTGCTGCGAGCCGCCGCGGTCGGATTCGAAGCAGATGCTCGAGCCGTCCGGCGAATAGGATGGCGCGGTGTCGATCGCCGCGGTGTCGGTGAGGCGCGTGGTCTGCTTCGAGCGCAGGTCCATCACATAGATGTTGGAATTGCTGCCCTGCTGCAGGCTCATGATCACGCGCTGGCCGTCGGGCGAGAAGCGCGGGCTGAACGACATGTTGGGGAAGTTGCCGACCGCCTCGCGCTGGCCGGTCTCGATGTTCAAGAGCAGCACGCGCGGCTCGCGCTGGCCGAACGACATATAGGTGATCTCTTGCGTCGACGGCGAGAACCGCGGCGTCAGCACCAGGTCGTCGCCGCGGGTCAGGTAGCGCACGTTGGCGCCGTCCTGGTCCATGATCGCCAGGCGCTTGATGCGGCGCTCTTTCGGGCCCGTCTCGTCAACAAACACCACGCGGCTGTCGAAATAGCCCTTGTCGCCGGTCAGCCGTTCGTAGATCGCGTCCGAGATGATGTGGGCGATGCGGCGCCAGTTGTCGGAGATGGTGAAGTACTGCTGGCCGGTGAGCTGCTGGGCGGAGAACACATCCCAAAGGCGGAACTCGGTCTTGAGCCGTCCGTCGGTCTGCCGCGTGATGCGGCCGGTGACCAAAGCCTGGGCGTTGATGGTGCGCCAATCGGCAAAGCGCGGCACCGCGTCGATGTTGCCGATCTTCTCGATGTAGGCGGCGGGATCGATCGGCGCGAACAGGCCGGACCGCCTCAGGTTGGCGGTGATGATCTGCGTGACGTTGCGCGCGACCTCGCCGTCGGGCGCGCTGCCGCCGACGAAGTCCGGCAGCGCGATCGGCACTGGCTGGATGTTGCCCTGGGTGACGTCGAGCTGCACCGCGGCGCCGGCGGGACGCGGCGCAAGTCCGCTCAGCGCGGCGGTGGCGCCGGCGCCGAGCAGCAAGTTCCGGCGTGTCAGAAGAAGGGATGCCGGTCCGGCATTCGCTTGGTGCATGAAACGACCCATCTAAAATGTCAGCCGCGGAACATGTCGCGCGGATCGAACGTGATCTCGATTTCCTTCCAGATCTCATAGGTGCTCGGCGACAGCATATCGAACGGCTGGCCGCGGAAGATCGCGCGCACCGCATTCTCACGCGCCGTCATGAACACCGTGGTGCGGCCGCTGGTCAGCACCTGCGGCGGGCTGGCGAGCTTGCCGTCACGTCCGAGATGGATGCGGACCTTGACGATCATCTCTTCCGGGTTCGCCACGCCGGCCGGCGGATTCCACAGGTTCATCAGCCGCGCGCGCAT
>CAMDEB010000019.1 GCA_945893085.1 Rhodoplanes serenus
GGCGCGCGCGGGCATGTGGACGTCGCCCGCTGGGTCTATGTGGCGGAGACCGACGCCAAGGCCAAGCGCGAGAGCGAAGCAGGCATCATGAAGAACCTGCATCACTTCTCGTCGGGCCACACCTCGGGCTATCTCGGCACCGTGTCGCAGGACGTCGGCGCCAGCCCGCGCGACTACGACGCGCTGAACAAGGACATCATCCTGCACGGCTCGCCGGCGACGTTGATCGAGAAGATCGAGACGCTGCGCGACAAGGTCGGCGCGGATTCGGTGATGCTGCACTACCCGCCGTGGTACGGCCAGCAGCAGGCGCTGGCGTCGCTGGAATTGTTCGCGGGCGAGGTGATCCCGAAATTCAAGGATAAGTCGGCGGCCAGGAAGACGGCGTAGCGGAGGCGGTGTGCTCCCCTCCCCCCGCGAAGCGGCGGGGAGGGGTCGGGGGTGGGGGGCGCCTGCCCCACACAAACTATCGAACGTATGGCACGTCCCCCCACCCCCAACCCCTCCCCGCCACGCGCTTCGCGCGTGGGAGGAGGGGAGCTATGCAGCACCGCCATCGCCCATCTTGATAGCCGACCTACGCCGCCGCCACCGCGCCGCGCTCCATGCGGAACGCGCGCGACAGCAGATCCGCCACGTGGACCTCGTTGCTCTCGGCGATCAGGATCGAGACCCCCTCGCCCTTCAGACTCGACATCACCTCGCCGAGCCGCCGCGCCAGCGCCGGCGCCAGACCCTCGAACGGTTCATCAAGCAGCAGGATGCGCCGCCCGGCCATCAGCGCGCGCGCCAGCACCACCATCTTCTGCTGGCCGCCGGAGAGCTCGAGCGCGCGGCGGCCGCGGAACGCGCCGATCTCCGGCATGATCGACAGGATCCAGGCGAACCGCTGCTCGACGCCATCGGTCTTGATCGTCCACGTCGGCAGCCGGATGTTCTCCTCGACCGTGAACTCCGGCACCAGCCGACGGTCCTCGGGCATGTAGCCGATGCCATGGCTGACGCGGCTGTAGGCCGGCAGCGTCAGCAGATCGACGTCGCCGAACACGGCCGAGCCGCTCGCCGGGATCGCGCCCATCAGCGCGCGCAGCAGCGTCGTTTTGCCGGCGCCGTTCCTCCCGATCAGGCCGCACATCTCGCCCTCGTCGAGCGCCAGCGAGGCGTTGCGGATGATCGGCACCGGCCCGATCGAGACGTTGAGGTTCTGCACCTTAAGCATGGACCGCGCCCTCGCCGGCCGGCTTGGTGCCGCTGATGAAGGTCTGCACCCGCGGATTGGCCAATACCGTCTCCGGCCGCTCGTCGGCGATCACCGTGCCGTCGTAGAACGCCAGCACGCGGTCGGCGAAGCGCCCGACGATCTCCATGTCGTGCTCGACGAACAGCACGGTGATCCGCCGCGTCTTGAGCGCCGACATCACCACGTCCATCAGGCCGAACTTCTCCTCGATCGAGATGCCGCTGGTCGGCTCGTCGAGCAGCAGCACGCGCGGCGAGCCGGCGACCGCCATGGCGATGTCGAGCAGCTTGCGCACGCCCTGCGGCAGCGTCACGGCGCGGGCGTCGCGGTAGCGGGTGATCTGGAACAGCTCCATCGCCGCGTCGGCCTCGGTCTTGGCCTCCGGCGTGTCGAGCGGCGTCAGCGCCCGGGCGATGATGCTGTCGCGGCCGCGCGCGATGGCGGCCGCGGCCCACATGTTCTCGGTGACGGTCAGCGACGGAAACACCTGCGCCACCTGGAACGAGCGCGAGATGCCGAGCCGGGTGATGGTGCGCGACGGCAGCCCGGTGATGTCGTTGCCCTCGAAGAGGATCGAGCCCTTGGACGGCGACAGATGGCCGGTGATCATATTGACGAAGGTGGTCTTGCCGGCGCCGTTGGCGCCGATGATGCCGACGGTCTGCTGCGCCGGCACGTCGAGCGAGATGTCGCGCGCGGCGACCACCGAGCCGAAGGTCTTTTCCAGATCGCGCACGGAGAGGATCGCGCTCATGGCGCCGTCTCCTCCTTGCGCCGCCGCAGCCGCGCGTAGAGCGAGCCCAGGCCCTCGGGCAGGAACAGGATGGTGAGCAGCAGCGCCGAGCCGAGGATCAACTGCCACGCGCCCGGCAGCAGATCGACCGCGATCGAGCGCACGAGTTCAAACGCCAGCGAGCCGACGAACGCCGCCGCCACCGAGCCTGCGCCGGCGAGGATCGTGACGAACACGAAGCCGCCCGAGGTCGTCCAATACGCCATCTGCGGATCGACATGCTGCACCGCGAGCGCCGCCAGCGCGCCGCCCATGCCGGCGAGGATGCCGGAGATGACCAGCTTGAGGTGGATCAGCCGATCGACCGAGATGCCGAGGAACTCGACGCGGATCTCGTTGTCGCGCACCGGAATGGCGAGCGCGCCCGCGACCGAGCGGAAATAGCGCGCCACCAGCACCGCGGCGACGGCGCAGCAGCCCAGCACCAGCCAGAACAGCGCGAGGTTGCGCATCGCCCCCTGCGGCCGCCAGCCGAAGAACGATCCGGCCTCGACGTGGAAACCGTCGGTCGAGCCGAGCGTCTCGGTCTTCACCAGCACGCCGTAGAGGATCATCGACATCGCCAGGCTCAGCATGGCGAAGAAGATTTCGCGATAGCGCGCCAGCAGGAAGCCGACCAGATAGGCGACGATGCCGGCGCAGACCGCGCCGGCGATCACCACGACAAAAACGTCGCGCACCGGCGTGTAGCGGCCGAGCAGCGCCACCGCATAGGCGCCGATCGCGTAGAACAGCGCCTGGCCGAACGGCACCAGGCCGGTCCGCCACAGGATGACGAGGCCAAGCACCACCAGCGCATTGGCGAACGCGATCGTCGACAGCGACACCAGCCACTGCGGCAGCAGCGGCGCGCCGGCCGCGAGGATGGCGAAGGCCGCCGCGCCGATCAGGGTGCCGCGCGATGCCATGTCATATCTTCCGCGGCGCCGGCTGGGTGAACAGCCCATGCGGCCGGAAGCCCAGCACCAGCGCCATCACGGCGTAGATCACAAACAGCTCGACCTGGGGCACCAGATGCACCGCGGCGGCGCGGCCGAAGCCGACGATCAGCGCGCCGATCAGCGCGCCCTCGATCGACCCCATGCCGCCGATCGCCACCACCGCGAAGGCCAGCACGATCACCTCGACGCCGATGCCGAGCGTCACCGAAATCTTCGGCGCCATCACCGCGCCGCCCAGCGCACCGAGCATCGCGCCGATCAGGAAGGTCACGGTGTAGATCACCTTGACGTTGATGCCGTAGGCGGCCGCGACCTCGCGATCGAAGATGACGACGGTGAGCAGCTTGCCGTAGCGGGTGAATTTCAGCGCCCAATAGCCGAACGCGGCGAGCGCGGCCGCGAGCACGACCATGCCGATGTCATAGTTCGACAGCGTCAGATCGCCGACGTCGATCGAGCCTGCCGCCACCATCGGCTGATAGGCCGCGTACGAGCGCGGCCCCCACACCAGCACGATCACGTCTTCAAGGATGAGGAACACCGCGTAGGTCACCAGCACGATCACCACCTCGTCCTTGCCATAGACGAAGCGAAGAATGCCGCGCTCCAGCACGATGCCGATCGCAAGCCCGATCAGCATGGCGAGACCGACCATGAACAGCAGGCCGCCGGCATCCGACCAACCGCGATCGAACCAGACGCCGGCCGCCGTCGCCGCGCCATAGGCGCCGAACGCATAGAACGAACCGTGCGTCACGTTGAGGATCTTCATCACGCCGAAGATCAGCGTGAGGCCCACGGCGACGAGGAACAGGTAGGCCGCGTAGACGAGGCCATCGGAGAAGATGGCGAAGGCGGTGAGCACGGGATTTCCTAAGGTCGGAGATCGGCAAGGTCCGTGTCCCGGGCGCAGCGCAGCACGAAGTGGTGCGCTGCAGACCCGGGACCCAGCTTTCTAGCAACCGGGGTCCCGGATCAGCGGTGCACCGTTTCGCGCTTCGCGCTCACGCTGCACCGCATCCGGGACACAAGCCATTAGCACTTCGCTCCCGGCATTCCGGCCTTGAGCCATTCTTCCGAGCTCTTGTCCGATGGGGGATTCACGCATTCGGCGGCGAAGCGGACCACGTCCACCAACTCCGGCTGGCCCTTCTGCTTGTTGAAGCGGTAGGTGCCGTAGGCCGTCGCCTGGATGCCCTGGTGGCCGTTGCCGAGCGCCATCTTCACGGTGCCGCTCGGGCTTTCGTATTCGATGTTCTCGAACGCGGCGACCACTTCGTCGGTGGTCGGCTTGCTGCCCTTGGCTTTGTGCGCCTTCTCCCAAGCCACCTTCAGGCCGAGGAGCGACAGCGCCATCTGGTAGGACGGATAGGTCGGCGGCGTGCCGTAGCGGTCCATGTAGATCGTCTTGAACCAGGTGTTGAGCTCGTTGTCGGGAGCGAGCGGGCCGTGCGGGCCGCGGCCGCCGACGATGGTGCCGTCCGGCAGCTTGTCGCGCAGGCGCCAGATCGACGACTCCGCGGTGGTGCCGATGAACGGCATGCGCTTCTGCAAGCCGCGCGCCGAGCTCTGAATGATGAAGCTCTCCAGGTCGCCGTCCCAGAAGCTGGAGTGCAGCGCCTGCGACTTCGAGGTGAGCAGGGTGGAGATCTCGGCGCCGAATTCGCCCTGGAACAGCTTCGGCATCAGCTCCTTGTCGACCTTGGCCTTCGGCGCCAGCACGTTCATGGCGCCGACGAAGTCCTTCCAGGAGTCCTGGCCCCAGGCGTAATTCTGGTTGATGCCGGAGAACAAGGTAATGTCCTTTTTCCGCGCCACCAGGTAACGCGCCGCACCGGTTGAGTCCTTGGTCGCGTGCGACGACGGGCGGAACACGTATTTGCGCGGCTTCTCCTCGAAGATGCGCGGCGTGCCGCAGTCGAAGTAAACGGTCAGCGCCTTCAGCTCGTCGGCGACCGGGGTGACCGCGAGGCAGCTGCCCGACGAGATGTAGCCCACGACCGCGTCGACTTGATCGCGCTGCACCAGGTTGCGGAATTCGGTGACCACCTGGGCGGTCGATCCGGCCTCGTCGACGAATTTGGTTTCGATCTTGGTGCCGGCAAAGCCGACGGTGTTGTAGGGCGCGGGCGCCTTGCCGGCGTTGAGCGCCTCGATCACGATCTCGGCGCCGTTGCGGCCGGGCACGCCGAACGGGCTCGCGGCCGGGCCGCTGAGGAACGAGACGATGCCGAGCTTGATCGGCGGCGCTGCCGGTGCCGCGGGCTGCTGGGCGGATGCCGCAACGACCGAACCCAGCGTGAGCGCGGTTGCGAGCCCGAACGTGCGGCACGCAATTGTACTGAGACGAGACATGACCGATTTTCCTCCCTGATCCGATGTGAGGGTTGGCCCCTCTTTCCGTTGCCGTAAGCAAACGCGATCCGGGCGATCAATTCAACCGGTTTTCCGACCGGCGGCCGGTGATAAGATGGGCGCTGCCGGAGGGCCCCTCCTTCCGAACAGAACTTTCAGGAAACGCCAGGGAAACGCCAAGGAAACGCGATGTCCGTTGCCACCTTTCAACGCCAGTCCAGTGTGGTTCCGAAGACCGGCCACGACGCCCGGCTTGCCATCCGCAACGGCGATTGGACCGGGCCGACCTCCGGGATCGCGCCGGGCTTCGTGCAGGGTAATCTCGCGATCCTTCCGGGCGCGCTGGCGTCGGATTTCATGCGGTTCTGCCAGCTCAATCCCAAGCCCTGCCCGCTGCTGGCGGTCGGAGCGCCGGGCGACTGGCGGCTGCCGTCGCTGGCGGACGACCTCGACATCCGCACCGACATCGTCCGCTACCGGGTGTTTCGGAATGGCGAGATGATCGACGAGCCGACCGACATCACGAAATATTGGCGAGACGACCTCGTCATCTTCGCGCTCGGCTGCTCGTTTTCATTCGAGGACGCGTTGACCGAGGACGGCATCGAGTTGCGCCACGTCACCCAGGGCTGCGCGGTGTCGATGTACCGGACCAACATTCCGACCACCGCGGCCGGACCGTTCCATGGTCCGCTGGTGGTCTCGATGCGACCGATGAAGCCGGCCGACGCGATCCGCGCCATCCAGATCACGACGCGTTTTCCCGCCGTGCACGGCGCGCCCGTGCATATCGGCAGGCCGGACCTGATCGGGATCAAGGATCTGTCCAAGCCCGAATACGGCGACGCGGTTCAAATCGGCGACGACGAGATTCCGGTGTTCTGGGCCTGCGGGGTGACGCCGCAATCGGTGGTCGCGACGGTGAAGCCGGAATTCTGCATCACCCACGCGCCGGGCACCATGCTGGTCACCGACCGCAAGAACTCGGAATTCGCGATTATGTAAACTTGCATTTCCATCTATAGCAGCATCGGCGGTCGACTCCCTCTCCCGTGGGGAGAGGGCTGGGGTGAGGTGAAGAATTACGACTAGCTCTGCGTCTGCCGCCCCATCTGGCTGACATTCACCGCGACTTCGAGCGACTCGTTGCCGCCGCCCTGCCTGCTGCCGCGCACCGGTGACGCACCGAGATAGTCAAGCCCGGCCGCGACCCGCACATAGGCGTCGGTGGCGCTGATGCCGTTGGTGGGATCGAAGGAAACCCAGCCGAGATTGGGGACGAACGCCTCCGCCCAGGCGTGGCCCGCCTCTTGGCCGATGACGCCATCGGTGCGATGCAAATGACCGCCGATATAGCGGGC
This sequence comes from Rhodoplanes serenus, assembly GCA_945893085.1. Taxonomy (GTDB): domain Bacteria; phylum Pseudomonadota; class Alphaproteobacteria; order Rhizobiales; family Xanthobacteraceae; genus Z2-YC6860. The sequence continues at coordinate 6,691 of CAMDEB010000019.1, forward strand.
CGGAATGCCGAGGCTGCGCGCGGCCGCGATGTAGATATGGGTGAGGTCCTGGCAGACGCCGCGCTTGAGCGCAAATGCCTCTATGGCCGTGGTCGTGGTGCCGGTGGGACTGGTGTCGAAGACGACCTCATTGTTGAGCCGCTCCAGCAGGGCGTGAAGAATCGTCAGCGTATCGTCGCCCGCCACCTGCTGGGCCTTGCGTGCGAAGTCGGCGATTGACGGGTCGAGCCGGGTCAACGCCGTCTCGCGCAGGAACAGGCTCGGGGGAAACCGCTCGATCGCGCCGCGCACCACCCCCTGGGTGTCCTGGGTTTCGACCTCGCCTTCGACCAGCAGACGCAATTCCGAGAACGGCCCCTCGGCGGTGAAGACATGGGTGATGTTGCCGAAGGCGTCCTCGTGCTGATCGAGATGGCAGTTTTCCGAGACGTCGATGCGCCAGTCGATCACATATTGGCCGTCGTGATTGCGCGGCGTCAGCCGCAGCGTCTGGATCACGCCGGCGGGCGGGTGCTCGTAGCGGTAGACGGTCTCGTGCGAAATCCGGATGCGCATGAAAGCCCGTTATCCGTACCGAGGAACGAAGGATCAAGCGTCGAGCATCGCATATTACGACAGATATTGCTGGGTGATGGCCGCACCGAGCCGATTGTTGTCGGCGATGAACGAGCCGATGAACTCGTGCAGGCCACCCCTGAAAATGTCGTCCATGCGGCTGTTTTTCAACCGGGTGCGGATCGTGCGGGCCTGTCGCTGCGCCGGGCCTTGGCGGCCGTAGGCGTTGGCGATGCGGTCGAGATTCTGCTCCAGATTTTCGCAGCAGCTCGCGAGCGAGCGCGGCATCTGCTCGTTGAGGATGAGCAGGTCCGCGATCAGCCAGGGTTTTACGCTCTCGCGGTAGACCCAGTGATAGGCGGTGAGCGCCGAGACCGAGCGCAGGATCGCCGACCATTGGAAATAATCCAGCGGACCGCCGACATGCTCGTCGGCCGGCAGCAGCAGGTGATACTTGACGTCCAGGATGCGCGCGGTGTTGTCGGCGCGCTCGGTGTAGACGCCGAGCCGCGAGAACCAGTAGGCGTCGTTGCGCAGCATGGTCCGGTAAGCCGAGCCGTCGAAGCGCAGCGACGAACCCTGCACCCATTGCAGGAAGCGCGTCAGCTCCTCGCGCGACGCCGGCTGGTTGCCGTAGCGCCGCAGCTCCAGCCAGGTGCCGTTGATCGCCTCCCACATCTCCACGGTGAGCGCGGTCCGCACCGAGCGCGCGTTGTGGCGGGCGGCTTCGAAGCAGCTTCGGATCGATGACGGATTGGCGGTCGAGAACGCCAGGAAGTCGGTGACGGTGTCCTCGTTGGCTTCGTCATGGATGGCGAAGAACGCGTTGGAGCAGCCGGCGGTCGCCACCGCCGTGACCCATTCGTTGCTCTCGCCGACATAGGCGAGCGGCAACGCGGTCAGCCGTTGCGTGGTTTCCAGAATGCGCGCGAGGTACTCCGCGCGCTCGACGTAGCGCGCCAGCCAGTAGAGGTTGTCGGCGGTGCGGGAGAGCATGTCAGCAAACTCTCTCCACACGGACGGTGCGTTCCCCTCCCCCCGCGCAGCGGCGGGGAGGGGTCAGGGGTGGGGGGCCGTGCGGTGAAACTCGACCACCCCCGACCCCTCCCCGCCATTCGCCATAGCGCGTCGAAGACGCGCGTGAACGCGCTAATGGCGAATGGGTGGAGGGGAGTCTCAACATCGAATCCGCATTTCATCGGTCCAGCACCCAGGTGTCTTTGGTGCCGCCGCCCTGGCTCGAGTTGACGACCAGCGAGCCCTGCTTGAGCGCGACCCGCGTCAACCCGCCCGGAACGATGCGGATCTTGTCGCGGCCGGTGAGCACGAACGGACGCAGGTCGACATGCCGCGGCGCCACGCCCGCCTCGACGCAGGTCGGGCAGGTCGACAGCGCGAGCGTCGGCTGGGCGATGAAGTTCTTCGGATCGAGCTTGAGCTTGGTGCGGAACGCCGCGATCTGCGCCTTGTCGGCCGCAGGCCCTATCAGCATGCCGTAGCCGCCGGAGCCGTGCACCTCCTTGACCACGAGCTCGTCGAGATGATCGAGCACGTAGGCCAGATGCTCGGCCTCGCGGCAGCGCCAGGTCGGCACGTTCTTCAGGATCGGCTCTTCGCCTAGATAGAACTTCACGATCTCCGGCATGTAGCTGTAGATCGCCTTGTCGTCGGCGACCCCGGTGCCGACCGCGTTGGCGAGCGTGACATTGCCGGCCTGATAGGCAGACATCAGGCCGGCGACGCCGAGCGCGGAGTCCGGACGGAATTCCAGCGGATCGAGGAAGTCGTCGTCGAGCCGCCGGTAGATGACATCGACGCGCTTCGGCCCCTGGGTCGTGCGCATGTAGACGATGCCGCTCTTGACGAACAGATCGCTGCCCTCGACCAGATCGATGCCGAGCTTGTCGGCGAGGAACGAATGCTCGTAATAGGCCGAGTTGTAGACGCCGGGCGTCAGCAGGGCGACGGTCGGATCGCCCGGCGCGGTGTCCGGCGCGACCGACTTCAGCGTCGCGAGCAATTCGTCGGGATAATTCTCCACCGGGGCGACCCGGTGACGCGAGAACAGCTCGGGGAACAGCCGCAGCATGATCTCGCGATTTTCCAGCATGTAGGAGACGCCGGACGGCGTGCGGGCATTGTCCTCCAGCACATAGAAGGTATCGGCATCGACCCGCACGATGTCGATGCCGGCGATGTGCACGTAGATGTCGTGCGGCACCTTCTGGCCGTTCATCTCCGGCCGGAACACCGGATTCTGGAACACCAGATCGTCAGGGACGATGCCGGCCCTGAGCACCTCGCGCCGGCCGTAGATGTCCTTGAGATAAAGATTGAGCGTCTTGACGCGCTGCTCGAGGCCGCGCCGCAGCGTGTCCCATTCCGCGGCCGCCAGGATGCGCGGGATGACGTCGAACGGGATCAGCCGCTCCTGCGCCTCAGCCTCGCCGTAGACCGCGAAGGTGATGCCGATGCGGCGGAACAAGAGCTCGGCCTCACGCCGGCGATAGTCGAGCACGTCCGGCCGCACCTCACCGAGCCAGGTGGCAAGTTCGACATAGGCCGGCCGCACCTGGCCGTCCGCCCCCTTCATCTCGTCGAACGCCAAGGCCACCGGCAACCGCTCCCCCAACCGCCGGACCGCAACGCTGCGGCCTGGCCGAACGTTCCCCAACCGGTGCAAGCCTCGCGCCAATCCGGGGCCAGGGGAAGGGCCCTGCGGCGGCTGCGAAAAGCCGGTGATTGCCTCAATTTTGGGCGAAGCTTGGCGACGGCGGCGGCGGCTCGCCGATCGGGCGCGGAAAACCCCTCGCCGATCGTCCGAACATATTGAGACAGCACGTCAATTGTCGCACAAAGGACGGGCCGGGCGTTCGCCGGAAGCCGTCGGAGCGCCATTCGTGACCGAGACCGTTGCCGCCATCCTGGCCGCGCATCATGCGGGGACAACCACGCCTGTCGACACGGTGGCGCGCAGCTTCGAGCGCATCCGCGCCCATGGCGACCCGGCCGTGTTCATCAGCCTGCGCGAGGAAAACGAGGCGCTGGCGGAGGCGAAGGCGCTGACGGCAGCCGGCTCCGCCGAGCGTCCGCTCTATGGAATTCCGGTCGCGATCAAGGACAACATCGACGTCGCGGGCCTCCCCACCACCGCCGCCTGCCCCGCGTTTGCCTATCAGCCCGGCAAGGACGCGACCGTCGTCGCCCGGCTGCGGCGCGCCGGCGCGATCGTCATCGGCAAGACCAATCTCGACCAGTTCGCCACCGGCCTGGTCGGCGTGCGATCGCCCTATGGCGTGCCGCGCAACGTGTTCGATCCGCAACTGATCCCCGGCGGATCAAGCTCGGGCTCCGCGGTTGCGGTTGCCGCGGGCTTGGTGCCGCTCGCGCTCGGCACCGACACCGCAGGATCGGGCCGCGTGCCGGCGGGGCTGGGCAATATCGTCGGGCTCAAGCCGAGCCTCGGGCTGGTCTCGACCGCGGGCGTGGTGCCCGCGTGCCGCTCGCTCGATTGCGTTTCGATCTTCGCGCTGACCACCGACGACGCATGGACCGCGCTTGCCGCCATGGCGGGAAGCGACACAGCCGATCCGTATTCGCGCGCGCGGCCGCTTGGGCCGCTCGGCTCGTTTGTCAAAGGCGTGCGGATCGGCGTGCCGATCGCGGGCCAGCGCCTGTTCTTCGGCGACAAGATGTCCGCCCATGCCTATGACGCGGCGATCGAGCGCTGCTCGGCGCTCGGCGCGCAGATCGTCGAGATCGACATCGAGCCGTTCTATGAGACCGCGCGGCTGCTCTATGAAGGGCCCTGGGTCGCGGAGCGCTATATCGCCGTGCGTTCGCTGCTCGCGTCCTTGCCGGAGGCTTTTCATCCGGTCACCAAGGAGATCATTCTGCAAGGCGCGCGGCCAAGCGCGGTCGACGCCTTCGACGCGTTCTACAAGCTCGAAGGATTGCGCCGCGTCCGCGATGTCATCTTCCGGCAGATCGACGCGCTGCTGCTGCCGACCGCGCCGACCGTCTACACCGTCAAGCAGGTGCTGGCCGATCCGATCCAGCTCAACAGCCGGCTCGGCACCTACACCAACTTCGTCAATCTGCTCGACCTCTGCGGCCTCGCGGTGCCCTCCGCCATGCGCCCCGACGGCGCCCCGTTCGGCGTCACGCTGCTGGCGCCGTCCGGGCACGATCCGCTGCTCGCCTCGATCGGCCGGGTGATGCACGCCGACAGCGCGCTGCCGCTCGGCGCGACCGGCGCGCCGCAGCCGCCGCTTGCGCCATTGTCGCCGGTCCGCGCCGCGGACGAGATCGCGATCGCCGTCGTCGGCGCGCATCTGTCCGGCATGCCGCTGAACGGCGAATTGAAAGCCGAGCGCGCCCGCTTCCTCGAAACCACCAGCACCGCGCCCGATTACAAGCTCTATGCGCTCGCGGGCGGCGACGTTGCAAAGCCCGGCCTGCTGCGAGTGGCAAAGGGTAAAGGTGTTGCCGTCGAGCTGGAAATCTACGCGCTGCCCGCGGACGGCTTCGGCCGCTTCGTCGCGGCGATCCCCTCGCCAATGGCGATCGGCACCCTGAAGCTGGCCGACGGCCGCACCGTGAAGGGCTTCTTGGTCGAGCCCGAAGCTGTGTCCGGCGCGCGCGATATCTCAAACTTCGGCGGCTGGCGCGCCTATCTCGCGCAGGCCAAGGCGCCGGCCTAGAGCGAGCCCACGTAAAGCTCGTATTCCTCGCGCACCGTCATGATATGGGCGTGCATCGCGCCGGCCGCGCGCTCGCGGTCGCCGCGCAGGATCGCCTCCACCACCCGGTCGTGCTCAAGGTGCGATTTCGCCAGCCGCCCGAGATTGCGGAATTGAGCGCGGCGGAACGGCTGCACCCGCGCCCGGGTCGCGATCGCGATCTCCGAGAGGTAGGTGTTGTGCGCACCGGAATAGATCGCACCGTGGAACGCCTCGTTGACCTCGTGAAAGCGCTGCGGATCGCCGAGCTGGATCAGCGCCCGCATCTCCTCGTGCACGGCTTCGAGCGCGCGGCGCTCGCCGCCGGTCATGCGCTCGGCCGCAAGGCCCGCGCACAGGGCCTCGAGCTCGGCCATCACCTCGAACATGCCGGCCAGGCGCTCTTCATTGGGCTGCGCCACCACGGCGCCGCGGTGCGCGCGCGCCTCGATCAGGCCGCTCGCGGCAAGCTGGCGGATCGCCTCGCGCACCGGCGTGCGTGAGACGTGAAACCGGCGCGCCAGCTCCATCTCGTCGAGCGCGGCTCCCGGCTGCAATGCGCCGCGCACGATCTCGTCGGCGAGCTGCAGGCGAAGCTCCTCGGCGAGCGTGCGGCGGCCGTTGGTTGACGCCATGCTCATGGTTTTGTCCAGACCGCGGCCTCGTCGATCACGCTCACATGCGCCGCCACCACGCGCCAGCCTTCGTCGAACCGCAACCAGGTCTGCATCTGGCGGCCGACCTTGCCGGGCAGAGTGACGCGGTGAAACAGCGTCGAGGCCACCGCGAAGTCGCGGCCATAAGTGCTGATGACGGTCTTGGAAATGGTGCGCGCAAGCCCGACCGGCGAGCGCGCCGCGCGGAACGCCGCGATCTCCTCGTGGCCGTAGAGAATCTCGGCGCCGCCGTAACGGATGGTGCGGCGGTCCTCGCGGAAGGTAGAGTCGAGCACGGCGACATCGTTCGTCATCAGCGCCTTCTCGTAGCGCTCGAACGCGGCCTGCACCTCCGCCACGACCTCCGGCAAATCGACGTCCATTCGTCTCTCCCTAGAAAACCGGCCGCGGTGCTGCCGCGACTCCCGCTTGTTCGAGCGCGTGCGCAACGCGCAAAGCCACGTCCTCGCGCCATGGCGCCGCGATCACCTGTACGCCGATCGGCAGCGGCTGCAACGGCAACGGCACCGCCACCACCGGCAGGCCGATGAACGAGATCGGCTGGGTGTAGATGCCGATGTTCGGCCGCAGCGGCGTCTCGACGCCATCGAGCATAAAGGTCTGCTGGCCGATCGCGGGCGCCGTGCAGGGCGTCGCCGGCGCGAGGATGACATCGACGTCCTTGAACAGTTCGAGCACGCGGGCGCGATACCAGCGGCGGAATTTCTGCGCCTGCACGACCATCGCGGCCGGCACCATGGCGCCGGCGATCAGCCGGTCGCGCACGGCGGGATCGAAATCATTGGCGCGGCTGCGCAGCCGGTCGAGATGCAGCGCCGCGCCTTCGGTCGCGGTGATGACGTAAGCCGCCGAACGCGCGCGCTCGGCCTCGGGGATTTCGATCTCGCGCTGCACGTTGAGCGCCTTGGCGACGCGGTCGACGGCCTCTCGCGCCTCGGGAAACGCGCCCTTGCGGAAGTAGCCGCCGGCGACGGCGATGCGCAGCCGCTCGGCGCCGCGGTCGAGCGACGGCGCTGCGGGCTCGGCCGGCCGGTCCGCGCACACCGGATCGTCCGGGTCGTGGCCCTGCATGGCGTCGTAGGCGAGCGCCAAGTCCTTCGCGGTGCGCGCGAACGGACCGAGATGATCGAAGCTTCCGACAAACGGAAACGTCCGCGCCCGCGACAGCCGGCCATAGGTCGGCTTCAGCCCGAAGATGCCGCAGAACGAGGACGGCACCCGGATCGAGCCGTTGGTGTCGGAGCCGAGCGCGAGCGGCACCAAGCCGCCGGCAACCGCGCCGCCCGAGCCGCCGGAGGAGCCGCCGGTCATGCGCGTCGTGTCGTGCGGATTGCGCGAGGGCCCCTCGTGGACGTTCTCGCCGGTGAAGTCGTAGGCGTATTCGCCCATGTTGAGCGCGCCGACCAGCACCGCGCCGGCGGCCTCCAGCCGTTCGATCAGCGGCGAGTCCCGCGCGGCCGGCGCATGATCGCGGTTGATCTTGGAGCCGGCGAGCGTCGGCAGCCCCTCGATGTCGAACAAATTCTTCACCGCGAACGGCACGCCGGCAAGCGGGCCGAGCGGCTTCCCCGCGGCGCGGGCGTCATCAATGGCGCGCGCACGCACACGCGCCCGGTCCGCAACAGTCGCGGTGAACGCGTTGAGCAGCGGATTGCGCGTGGCGATGCGCTCCAGCGCGGCCTCGACCACCGAATACGCGCTCTGGCCGCGCGCGACGGCTGCGGCGATGTCCGAGGCGGAGGCCCAATCCATCCCCTCACCTCACGCTTCGAACACCGGCGCGGGTTCCGCGTCGTCCGGCAAGGCAAACGCAGCGACCATGGCGCCGTGCTGCAATGTCGCTTGCAGATGGGTTCGCACCGCGGGCTTCCACGCCGGGTCGATTTTCAAGCCGAGCGCATCGCCGGCAGCGCCGATGAATTGGTCGAGCGATTCGTCGTTCTTGCCGGTCATGTCGCGCTCAAATCTCTCCGCTCGTCATGCCCGGCCTTGTGCCGGGCATCCACGCCTTTCTTTTCGATATCAGCGAATAAGACGTGGATGGCCGGGACAAGCCCGCCCATGACGGAGAACGGAGTTGGTTCCATGCATGGCCTCAAACCTCACACCGGCGGATGCGGAATCGCCGCCAGCAGCTCGCGGGTGTATTCCGCTTCCGGCGCGGACAGCACACGTTCGGTCGGGCCCTGTTCGATGATGCGGCCGGCGCGCATCACGATCACGCGGTCGCAGAGCAGCCGCACCACGTTGAGATCGTGCGAGACGAAGAGATAGCTCATGCCCATGGAATCTTTCAGGTCCTGCAGCAGATTGAGCACCACCGCCTGCACCGAGACATCGAGCGCCGCCGTCGGCTCGTCGAGGATAATGAGATCGGGATCGAGCGCAATCGCCCGGGCGATGCCGACGCGCGCCTTCTGGCCGCCGGAAAGCTGGTGCGGAAACCGGTCTAGCAGCTCGGGCGGCAGTCCGACCTTGCGGGCCAGCTCCTCGCAGCGGGCGCGCAGCGCGCCGTTGCCCTTGATGTTGCCGAGCCGCAGGATCGGATCGGCGATGGCGCGCACCGCGGTGAAGCGCGGGTTCAGGCTGTCGGTCGCGTCCTGGAACACCATCTGGATGCGCTTGCGCATCGGCAGCCGGGCGAACTGCTTGGCCGGAATCGAGCCGATGTCCTCGCCGTCGAAGGTGATGATGCCGTCGGTCTTGTCGATCAGGCGCATGACCATGGTCGAGGTGGTCGACTTGCCGCAGCCGGATTCGCCGACCAGGCCGACACTCTCGCCGCGCTGGACGCTGAAGCTGATGCCGTCGACGGCGCGAAACATCTCGGGTTCGGGCGCGGGCCCGCGGCGGAACACTTTGGCGAACAGGTTGGTGGTGGTCTGACGCGGAAATTCCTTGATCAGCTTTTCGACGACCAGAAGTGGCTTGCCGGCGCTTGCGCCACTTACCGAGCTGTCACCCCCGGGCTTGACCCGGGGGTCCATCGCAATGCCAGAACCGTTTCTCGAAGCCGGATGGATGGCCGGGTCAAGCCCGGCCATGACAGCGGTAGGTGTGGGCGCGCGCTTCGCCTCCTCCTCCGGCAACAGATCGCGCAATGTCACCCCCGGGCGCGGCGTCGCGCGCATCAGCTTGCGGGTGTAGGGATGCGACGGCGACTTGAAGATCGTCGCCGACATCGCGGTTTCGACCACCTCGCCCTGCTGCATCACCACCACGCGGTCGCAGTAGGTCGCGGCGAGGCCGAGATCGTGGGTGATCAGGATGGTCGACATGCCGCGCTGGCGGGTGAGCTCGACGATCAGGTCCATCACCGTCTTCTGGGTGGTGACGTCGAGGCCGGTGGTCGGCTCGTCGGCGATCAGCAGTTGCGGCCGGCAGGCCAGCGCCAGCGCGATCACCACGCGCTGGCACATGCCGCCGGACAATTCGAACGGATAGGCGTGATAGCGCTCGCGCGGCCGGGCGATCCGCACCTGATCGAGCACCTCGACCGCCTTCTCCGTCACCTCCGACGGCGCGGCCTGGACGTGCTGCAACAGCACGTCCTCGATCTGGCGCCCGACCTTGCGGATCGGGTTGAGCGCGGCGCGCGGATTCTGGAAGATCATCGAGATTTCGCGGCCGCGCAGGTCGCGCATCTGGTGCTCGTCGGCCTTGCCGACGTCGATGTTGGTGAACATCACTGAGCCGTCGGCGATCCGGCCGGCGCGGTCGAGGATGCGCATCACCGCGTACGAAGTCACCGACTTGCCGGAGCCGGATTCGCCGACGATACCCAGCGTCTCGCCCTTGGCCACCTGCACGTCGACATGCTTGACGGCGCGCACGATGCCGCGGCGCGTCTGGAATTCGACGGTGAGATCGCGAACGTCGAGCAGCGGGACGGCGGTCATGGCTAAAGTGCCCCGGCCGTCATGCGCGGGCTTGACCCGCGCATCCATCTTAAAAAGGAAATCTCTCGCAACGTGATGGATTGCCGGGTCAAGCCCGGCAATGACAACGGAAATACCCTGCGAGCAGATGTCATTTGGCTCACGTGCGCCGCTGCGGATCGACGATGTCGCGCAAGCCGTCGCCGAGCAGGTTGAAGCAGAACACCGCGATCATCAGCGCGGCGCCGGGGAAGAACGCGATCCACCACTCGCCCGACACCATGAAGGCCGCGCCCTCCGCGACCATGATGCCCCACTCCGCCGTCGGCGGACGCACGCCGAGCCCGATGAACGACAGGCCGGCGGCATTGAGGATGGCGTAGCCCATGGTCAGCGACATCTGCACGATCATGATCGGCATGATGTTGGGCAGGATCTGCGTGAGCAGGATGCGGATCTCGCTGTTGCCGCACAGCCGCGCGGCCTGCACGAAGCCGACCTCGCGGCGCACGTTGGCCTCGGCGCGGGCGACCCGGGCATAGAGCGGGAAGTTCACGATCGCGGTCGCCAGCACGATGTTCTGCACGGTGTTGCCGAGCGCCGCGACGATGCCCATCGCCAGCACGAACAGCGGGAACGCCATGATGGTGTCGGCGATGCGCCCGACCACGCGGTCGGTCCAGCCGCCGAAGAAGCCGGCGGCGACGCCGGACAATCCGCCCATCACGAACACCAGCGCGACGGACGACACCGCGATGATGAAATCGAGCCGGGTCGCAGCGATCACCCGGCTGAACACGTCGCGGCCGATCTGGTCGGTGCCGAACCAGTGCGCGGCCGACGGCGGCTTGAGCGCGGCCGCGGTATCGCTCATCAGCGGGTCGTAGGGAACGATCAGCGGGCCGAACAGCGCCAGGAACACGATCAGCACGAACAGGCCGAACGCCACGCCGGTGACCGGATTGTCGCTGATGATGTAGCGCGCGTGCTTAAGCGTCGCGCCGATGCCGGTCGGAGCCGCGACCGGCGGCACGGCGGCGTCCTGTGCGGCGCTCATGCTTCGATCCTCATGCGCGGGTCGATCAGCACGTAGAGAATGTCGATCAACAGGTTGAGCGCGACATACATGATCGCCATGGTCAGCACGAAGCCCTGCACCGGCGCGAAATCCGACGCGATCAACGCCTCGACCGCGTAGGAGCCGATGCCGGGCCAGGCGAACACCTTCTCCACCAGCACGTTGGCGCCGAGCAGGAAGGAGAACACCATGCCGAGCGTGGTCACCACCGGCAGCATGGCGTTGCGGAACGCATAGGTGATGATGACGGTGTAGGGCGTCAGCCCGCTGGCGCGCGCGGTGCGGACGAAATCGGAGCCGAGCACCGCCAGCATCGAGGCGCGGGTCATGCGCGCGATCGGCGCCAGCGCGAAGATGCCGAGCGTCATCGCCGGCAGGATGAGCTGGGACGCCGAGCTGCGGAAGCTCTCAAAATTGCCGGCGATCAGGCTGTCGATCAGATAGAAGCCGGTGGCGTGCGGCGGCGCGCTGTAGAACACGTCGAGCCGGCCGAGCGGCGCCGGCGACCAGCCGAGCAGATAGTAGAAAACGTAGACCAGGATCAGGCCGAGAAAGAACACCGGCAGCGAGACGCCCGCGGTCGCCACCACGCGACAGGTGTGGTCGACCCACGAGCCGGGCCGGGTCGCGGCCAGGATGCCGAGCGGAATGGCGATCACCATCGCCACGATGAGCCCGAGCAGCGTGAGCTCGGCGGACGCCGGCAGCCGGTTCCTGATCTCGGTCGCCACCGGCTGGCCGGTGGTCAGCGATTGGCCGAGATCGCCCCTCACCAGGTCGTTCACGTAGCGCCCGAACTGGACGATCAGCGGCTGGTCGAGTCCCAGTTTCACGCGGATCTGCTCGATCGCCACCTTGTCCGCGGCCGGTCCCGCGAAATACGCCGCCGGATCGCCCGGCAGCGCCCGCGTCAGCAGGAAGGTCACGATCACCACGCCGATCAGGCTTGGGACGGCCAGCAGCATCCGCTTGAAGACCATGCTTAGCACGGCGCGTCTGTCTCCTCTGTCATTCCGGGACGCCGCCGATCTCGGGTTTACCCGAGATCGGAATTCAAGTGTCCAAGTCGGCCAAGGCCGACTTGGATGGCGGCGGGCCCGGAATCCAGATGCATCCTCCGCGTTGCTGGATTCCGGGTTCGCGGGCGGAGCCGGTCATCGGGCCGCGCTTCGCGCGGACCCGTTGGCCCGCGCCCCGGAATGACGACGTCAACCCTTCACCAGCGCGCGATAGTCGAGCCGCCGGTGGAACCAGTACTGGTAACCGGAGACGTTCTTCTGCATCGCGACGTTGACGTAGGGCTGGAACAGCGGGATGCGCGGCATGTCGGCGAAGGCCTGATCGACGAAGCCCTTCACGTCCTTGTCGTAAGCCGCCTTGTTGCCTTCGGCCGCGGCGGTGACGGCGCCGTCGACGAAGCCGTCCACCTGCGGCGACTTGTAGCTCATGGTGTTGAAGATCGAATTCTTGCCGTGATAGCACCAGATGAAGAAGTACTCCGGGTAATCGAGCCAGCCGGAGAACACGTTGGTGTAGAGCGGCAGCACCTTCTTGTTCAGCTCGGTGCGCCAGGTGGCGCCCGGGATCTTGTTGATCGTAACCTTGATGCCGATCTGGCCCAGCGCCTCCTGAGTCAGCACGCACAGCGGCTCGTTGACGCCGGCGAACCCCAAGTCGAACGACAGCGTGGTCTCGAAGCCGTTGGGATAGCCGGCCTCGGCCAGCAGTTGCTTCGCCTTGGCGATGTCGGTGTTGAACTTGTGCGGCTGCGGCCAAGCGACCTCGGTCGGCGCGTTGGCGGGCGCGCCGAACATCGGCTTCGACAGGCCGAACAGCACGGCGTCCATGATCTTCTGGTAGGGAATGGCATAGGCCACCGCTTGGCGCACCTTGAGATTGTCGAACGGCGGCTTGGTCACGTTCATGCCGAGGTACTGGATGCCGTTCGAGTACGGCGTCGAGATGATGTCGAGCTTGCCGTGGCTCTTGAGTTCGACGAAATCCTTGTTCGGCAGATCGTAGGAGATGTCGGCGTCGCCGCGTTCGAGCAGCGCGCGGCGGTTGCCGGACGACGGCACCATGCGCCAGACCACGCGGCGTACTTTGGGCAGCGGCCCGCCCTTCCAGTTGTCGTTGCGCTCGAGGATGACCTCGGTGCCTGCGGTCCAGCTCACGACCCGATAGGCGCCCCCGCCGGCGGTGTTGAGCTTGGTGTATTCGAGACCCCAAGGGTCCTTCTCGGTCGCGTTCTTCTTGACCAGCTCCGAATTGTAGATCGCCGGCACGATCACCGCGAGATCGGGGATGGTCAGGCGATCTTTCCGCAGGAAGTCGACGCGGATGGTGTGGTCATCGACCACGACGAACTGCTCGGGCTTGGTCAGCGAACCGGCGCCCATCTGGAAGGTCGGGAAACCGCCGACGGTGACGGCGCGATCGAGCGACCACTTCACGTCCTTCGCCTTGACCGGCGTGCCGTCGTGGAAGGTGGCGTTCTTCTTCAGCTTGAACGTCGCCGACATGTCGCCGACGTTCATGTCCTCGGCCAGCTCCATCTTGAATTTGTCGCGGTCGTAATAGGGAACGCCGTTGACCGTCTTCATCTCGTGGCTGATCAGCCGGTCGTAGCAGTTCCACGACACCTCGTAGCCCGGCACGTTGGTGCCGACGCCGTGGATGTCGATGTTGTTGGGTCCGCTTTCGGAGACGATGAGCAAGGTCTCCTGGCGCGCCTGCGCCTTGGCGGCCGACCAGATCGCCGGCGCCGTCACCATGCCGCCGGCAACCGCGGCGGTCGATTTCAGAAAGTCGCGACGTTTCATTGGCAGCCTCCCGATTGCTACTGATGAGCAAGTCCCGGGAAGGCTTTCGCAAACGCCGTGCCATCCTTGGCGAATGGCCGAAACTTTCGTTTAAGGGCTTGAGCCGGAATGAAAACTTCGTATTGCAGCGCACAAATGTCGCACCTGGTCCCGATCGGCTGATTGCATACAATCGTGCGAGAAACGCCTATAAAATAGGCGAAACGTAGCTCCGCCCGCTGTGCTTATGACTTAAGCGCCGCCCGCCAATTGACGCCGCCGTCGCGTTTCAGGACCTCGGCGACGTCGATGTCCTCCTCACCCGGGACGCGGATGCGCTTGAACGTCATCTCTTCGGCCTTGAGCGGCTTGGTCGCGTCCATCCCCATCTTGGCGCCGACGCCATCGCGGTTCGACGGATCGAGCTTCGAGCCCTGGCTCTCCGGCACGATCACCAGGTCGCGGTCGGCCTGGAAGCGCGTCGCCACCGCCCACTCGACCTCCTGCGGATTGTGGATGTCGACGTCCTCGTCGACCACGATCACGTGCTTGAGGTCGAACGAAGCAGCGAAGGCGCCGAGCATGACGTTCTTCGCCTCGCCCTCCTGGCGCTTTCTGATTTTCACATAGAGGTGAAAGCGCATGACGCCGCCGGGCGCGAGATGCACGTCGAGCACGTTCGGGAAATTGCGCCGCAAACTCGCGAGCAGCGTCGCCTCCTTCGGGATCGCGCCGAGCAACTGATGCTCCAGTCCGCCGCCGACGATGGTGTGGAAGATCGCGTCCTTGCGATGGGTGACGGCGACCACCTCCATCACGTGGCGGTCGGCGACCTCGCCGTAGTATTGCGGGAATTCGCCGAACGGGCCTTCCGGCTCGCGCACCTTGGGGAGGAAGCGGCCTTCGATCACGATCTCGGCTTCGGCCGGCACGCGGATTTCGCTGGTCAGGCATTTCACCACCGGCAATGCCCGGCCTTGCAGGGCGCCGGCGATCTCCAGTTCGTCGAAGTCCATCGGCGCGATCGCCTGCGAGGCCAAGAGCGTCAACGGATCGACGCCAACGACAAGCGCGGCGTCGAGCGGCTGGCCGCTCTGCTCGGCCATTTCGAAGAACATGTGGGTATGGCGCGGCAACAGCAGCACGCCGAGCCGATTGGGGCCGGTGAGCTGGCAGCGATGGATCGAGACGTTTTGATTTCCGGTGCGCGGGTTGCGCACGATCATCAGGCCCGCCGAAATGTAGGGGCCACCGTCATGCTCGTTGTGCGTCGGCAGCGGCAGCAGCTTGGCGAGGTCTACGTCGCGATGCACCACCTCCTGCGCCGGCGCGGACGTTACCTCCTGGCATGGGACCGGATCGAGCGCCGCTTCCTGGAAGCGCGTGACCACCTCACCCGGCTCAACGCCCATCGCCTCGGCCATCCAGCCGCGATCGGAGATCAGCCCGGACACCACCGGGATCGGATGTCCGCCCGGCTGCGGAAACAGCGTCGCGCGCATCCCGTCGAGACGCTTGGCATAGGCCGCAATCTCGAAGCGCAGATCGGCGCGGGGCTTGATCACCGCCAGCCGGTCGCGCGCCGCCAGATGGTCGAGCCAATCGCGCAGCGTGCGCACCGGTTGCGGCGCGTTGTCGCCGTGCGTCCGCGATTTCGGCATCTCGTGCTTGGTCATCGGCCTCAGATGTAGCATTCTTGGACGCGGAGGAACACCAACGACATGACGGCAAAAACCGCCGGCTGGCTCGGCCAATCGATCGAGCGGGTGGAGGACGCGAGCCTGCTGACGGGCCGCGGCCGCTATGTCGACGATCTCGGCGTGCGCCCCGGCACGCTGCACGCCGCGATCCTGCGCTCGCCGCACGCCCATGCCATGATCCGCTCGCTCGACGCGACCATGGCGCGGGCCGCGCCCGGCGTC
>CAMDEB010000020.1 GCA_945893085.1 Rhodoplanes serenus
TCCCCCTCACCCGGACCGCGTCGCGGTCCGACCACTCCCCGCACGCGGGGAGAGGTGACACCTGCACCGCCGGGCCGAGCGTCCACTGATGGCCGCCATTTCAGAAAATCTTCGCCACCTCGCGCCCGGCATCGCGCTATCGGCTGCCGTCGCCGTGGCGGCGGTGCTGTCGGCGCCGCTGGTCGCCATGGTCTTCCCGATCCCGGCCATGGTGATCGCGCTGATCATCGGCATCGCGCTCAACGCGCTGGCGGCGAAGCCCGCATTCCAGCCCGGTATCACCTTCTGCGTGAAGACGCTGCTGCGCTGGGCGGTCGCGCTGTTGGGATTGCGGATTGCGCTCAGCGAAATCGCCGCACTCGGGCTTGGCACCGCATTGCTCGTCGTGCTGTCGATGGCCGTCACGATCCTCGCGGGCTTCCTGCTGGCGCGGGCGTTCGGCCAGAGCGATTATTACGGCGCGCTCGCCGGCGCCGGCACCGCCGTATGCGGCGCCTCGGCGACGCTTGCGACCTCGATCGTGCTGCCGGCCTACAAGGGCAAGGAGGCCGACGTTGCCTTCGTGGTGATCGCGGTCAACGCGCTGTCGACGGTGGCGATGGTGCTCTATCCGCCGCTTTGCGCGTTGCTCGGCTTCGACGCGACGCTGACCGGCGTCATGCTCGGTGCCACCATTCACGATGTCGCGCAGGTCGCCGGCGCCGGCTACGCGGTGTCCGAGCCGGTCGGCAACACCGCGGTAATCGTCAAACTGTTCCGCGTGCTGCTGCTGTTTCCGGTGGTGGTGGCGATCGCCTGGTGGTTCCTGCGGCCGAAGCCGCCGCTGTCGGCGCTGCAGGCGTCGGTCCCGGGATTCGCGCTGGTGTTCCTCGCGCTTTGCATCGCCAACAGCGTGCTCTCCGAAATGCCCGCGGCGGCGGGATTCTATCAGCCGGTGAAGGCCGCGCTCGGGCAGGTCTCGACCTGGGGCCTGCTGATCGCGATCGGCGCCCTGGGACTGGGCACCTCGGTGTCCGCCATCGCCGCGCTCGGCATGCGCCACGTCGCCACTGTGATCGGCACGACGATCGTGATCCTTGGTATCGTCACCGCCGGTCTGATGATGATCGGCTGACAGGATGCCGACACTTTCCCTCGCGCAAGCCGAACGCCTCGTCGTCGACACGCTGACGCGCTGCCGCACCGATGCCGGCAACGCCGCGAGCGTCGCGCGCGCGCTGGTCGCGGCCGAGGCCGACGGTTTGAAAGGCCACGGCCTGTCGCGCCTGCCGATGTACGCGGCGCAAGCCAAGGTGGGAAAGGTCGATGGCTTCGTCGTGCCGAAGCTCACGCGGCCGAGGCCCGGACTGCTGGCGATCGACGCGGCGCACGGCTTCGCGTTTCCGGCGATCGACGCGGCCGAGGCGGCGCTGCCCGATGTCGCGCGCAGCCAGGGCGTGGCGGCGGCGGCGATCCATCGCTCGCACCATTGCGGCGCCGCCGGCCTGCCGCTCGAACGGCTGGCGCAAGCGGGACTGGTCTCGATCATGTTCGTCAACACGCCGGGCGGCATGGCGCCCTGGGGCGGATCGAAACCGGTGTTCGGCACCAACCCGATCGCGTTCGCCTGTCCGCTGCCGGGCCGCGCGCCGCTGGTCATCGACCTCTCGCTGTCGAAGGTCGCGCGCGGCAACGTCATGGCGGCGAAGCAGCGCGGCGAAAAAATCCCGGAAGGCTGGGCGCTCGACGAACATGGGAAGCCGACCACCGATCCCGACGCCGCGCTGCGCGGCACCATGGTGCCGGCGGGCGACGCCAAAGGCACGGCGCTGGCGTTGATGGTGGAACTGCTGGCGGCTGGACTGACCGGCGCCAACTACGCCGCCGAGGCGTCGTCGTTCCTCGATGTGGAGGGACCGCCGCCCGGCACCGGCCAGTTGATCGTTGCGTTCGATGCGGCGTCGTTCGGCCACGATGCAGTGAGGCGGTTCGGCGTGCTGGCGGAGTCGATCGAGAGCCAGCCCGGCGCGCGGTTGCCGGGGACGCGGCGATTGAAGGTGCGGGAGAAGGCGAAGGCGGAGGGACTGATGATTTCCGACGCGCTGATGAAGGAGATCGAGGGGGCTTAGAAAACTCCGCTCTTTTCCCGCCCTTCTCCGCCCTCATCCTGAGGAGCGTTGCGAAGCAACGCGTCTCGAAGGATGGCCGCAACGACGGTGGCCGCCCTCGTCCTTCGAGACGCGGCCACGCAAGTCGGCTTTAGCCGACTTGCGCATTATAGCGCCGATGTCGGGTAAACCCGACATCGGTAGCCGCTCCTCAGGATGAGGGCGGAGAGAGATTAGTGCGGCGTTACAGCAGTCAAAGAACCTCGCGCTCCCTTCGCCCGGGACACGAGACCGCTAGCGCGCCGCCGCCTGCATCCCCTGCAACGGCAGCGGCTGATCACCCAGCATCCCGTTGACGATCACCTGGCGCGCGGTGTCGAGATTGACACCGTGGCTCTTCATCAGGTCGGCGCTGTCGGCGACGATCGCGTCGACGTCCTGCTTGATCTTGAGATTTTTGTAGTGGTCCTCCTGGCGGAAGCCCATGCTCTCGCCGACGATCTCAAGGATGTTGATGATGCGGAACGGCCAGTCGCGCTCGTGCGCGCAGAGCTCGCGATGGTCGGAGTGATAGACCGCCACCAGCGCATCGACGCCGGCCGCGCGCGCCGCCTCAAGCTCCTTCAACTGAAGCTCGGCTTTGAACTTCGGCAGCGTCGCAAGGTTGACGCTCTGGAGGCCGACGCCCGGCACGTCGAGCTTGACGATCCTGATCCCGGGCACCGCGAGCAGAAGCTGCTCGGCCGCCTCCATCACGCCGGCGATGCCGGGGTGCCGGTGCAGCGCCACCGTCATCTCGAGGCGACCTTTCAGCAACGGCCGCAGTCGGTCCATGTTGGCGTGCAAGAATGGCATGAAGGGCGTGAGGTCGAACGGCTTTTCGCCGGTCGCGCGCTCATAGGTCGGCAGCACGGTTTCGCCGAACTGCATGACGCAGCTCGGGCACCAAGCCAGCACCTGCTTGGTCTTCGACTGCGACAGCTTGTTGATGGTGTTGTTGGCTAAACGCCCCAGGGTTTCGGTGTCGCCGGCGCGAAGCTGGCTTGTGCCGCAGCAATGGGTCGGCCCACCCATGACCTGATAGTCGGCGCCCATCGCATCCATGATGTCGAGACACAGCAGCGCGATGTGCGGCGTCTTCAGCACGTTGCAGCCGGTGTAGAACACCACGTCGGGCATCTCCACACGCGGCGCTTCCTTCGACGGCCGCTGGCCGAGCCGGATCAGCGCCTCTTCGGAGAGCTGCAGCCGCGACAGCACGCCGATGTCCTGGCCGAGCTTGCGAAACACGTTGACACCCTGCTTGCGCCGCTCGGCCGCATCCTTCTCGGTCCGGACCATCGCGAGCCGCGCCATGGTCAGCAGGAAGCGCGGGTTGACGCCGTAGTCGCAGGCCTTGATGCACTCGCCGCTCGCCATGCAGGCCTTGGCCCACTTCTCGGATTCCGCAGTCCCCTTGCCGAGCCGCAGGATGTCGAGCACGCCGGAGACCACCGCTTCCGGATCGGCGTCGCCGAGCCCGGCGGGTCCGGCGATCGGGCATGCGGTGAAGCAGGCGCCGCACTTGGTGCAAGCGTCGATCATGTCGTCAACGCGGCCGGAGAGGGCTTGCTCGAATCCGGTGTTGTCCATGAGGTTAGAATAGCTCAAATGAGCTGTCTTCGCGAGTGCCCACAACCATCCTTCGAGACGGCGCTTCGCGCCTCCTCAGGATGAGGTCTGAATTGGTTGCTAACTTCTAAGCAAAGACCAGTCTGTCTCCGTGACCTCACCCTGAGGAGCGCCCGCAGGGCGCGTCTCGAAGGGCGAGGTCGCGGCCACAGCCCTCACCCCGGCTCCGGAATCTTCACCAGCTCGAACTCGATGCTGGTGATCAGGTCCTCGGCCTGGGCGCGCGACAGCCACATCGCGGTCCAGCCGAGACCGGGGTGGTGGGTGGCGAACTGAATGGTCGGCGTTTGCGGCGCCGCCTGCACGCGCCACAGCAGATTGTCGCTCTGGTGCAGCCGCTGCGGATCGTGCGGCGGCTCGGCCGGATGCACCGGCGTCATCTGCGCGCGGATCGCGGCGAGGTCGCGGATCAGGCGGTCGATGTCGTGGGCGGACAGGTCCGCCGACGCCGCGCCGAGCTTGAGCGTGGCCTGCGTGCGATCCGGTGACGGCTGCAATGTGATCCGCATGAAACGCTCCAACCTGTTTCGCTAAGCAACCGCGACCTGATGCTTCAGTTCGATTTCTCTGGCCGTGCGCGACGACTCGATCGCCGCGGTGCAAACTTCAAGATTCGCCAGCCCCCAGCGGCCGCTGTGGGTCGTCGCCGCGCCGCCGATCGCCTGCGCAAACTCTTCGAGCACGAGTGCCCGCGGGCTGCGCTCGGTCGGCAGCGCCACCGCCTCGCGGCCCTGCTCCGAATAGACATACAGCCCGTCCGGCGATTGCCGGATGTCGCCGCGCTCGCAGCTCACCAGCGTCAGACCGAAATGCGGCTGATGCGGCGCGCTCGCGGGGATCGCGTTCTTCGCGCGTTTGCGTTTCGCTTCGAGCTCCTGCTCCGGTGTGAGAGCAACCGACGAGCGGCTAACCCGCTTCGCCGCTGGTTCGACGAAACCCCACTCGCCGACGTCGGACGTCAGCTCCATCCCGGAAAAATAGCCGTAGCCGTTGTAGACCGCGGTCGCGGCCGCCCCATCGGCGAAACTCACATAGATCGTGTGCGCGCCGATCGAGCGCCGCGCCGGATCCCAGTCGAACGTGGTCGCGCGTACGCTCTTCGCCAGGCCGCCGCCGAGCAGGCGGATGATGTCGATCTGATGCGCGCCCTGGCGATAGGTGACGCCGCCGCCCTGCCCGGTGTCGAACTCGTCGGGCCGGCGCGGCCGGTGCATCCAGTCGGTGAAATTCCAGGTGTGGATCATCCGCACGCGGCCGAGCGTGCCGGAGGCGATGATCTCGCGCATGCGCCGGATCGGCAGGTCGTAGCTGTGCGAATGCCCAACCAGAAGTTTCACCCCGGCGCGGTCGGCGGCGTCGATCATCGCCTGCGCCTGCTCGACGCGGATCGCCATCGGCTTCTCGGTGAGCACGTGCTTGCCGGCGGCGCAGGCGAGCGCGACGTGTTCGGGGTGCAGTTCCGTCGGCGTGGCGATATAGACCGCGTCGAGGTGCGGATGCTTCAGCATCGACGGCAGGTCGGGATACGCGGCCGCGCCGGTTTCGGCCGCGACCGCCTCGCGCGCCTCCGCCACCGGTTCCGCGATCGCGGCCAGCCGGAACGCGGGGTTATCGCGAATCGGCGGCAGGAACGCCCGCCCGGCCGCGCCCAGTCCGACAATCCCGATGCGAATTGTTCCGGGCATTGCTGCCTCTTTCGAGCCTTGTCTGGAAACGGTCGCGTCGCGAGAGTAGACTGCCGCCACGCGCCTGAACAGGAGACCGCACGATGCTGACAGCGGAGCAGAACGAATTGCTCACCCGGATCGGACCCGGCACGCCGGCCGGCAATCTGATGCGGCGCTACTGGCAGCCGATCGCGGCGGTCTCGGAGCTGGACGGCCGCTGGTCGATGCGGGTCCGGCTGCTCAGCGAAGACCTCGTGCTGTTTCGCGACCGTCAGGGCCGGCTCGGCCTGATCACCGAGCAGTGTCCGCACCGGCGCGCCTCGCTGGCGTTCGGCATGCCGACGCAGGATGGCATCCGCTGCCCGTATCACGGCTGGGAGTTCGGCCATCGCGGCGAATGCCTGTCGCAGCCGAACGAGCCGGAGAAAAGCTCGTTCCGCCACAAGATCAAGACCCCCGCCTACCCGGTCGAGGAGATGGGCGGGATGGTTTGGGCCTATCTCGGACCGGAGGAATCAAAGCCACTCCTGCCGCGCATTGACGGCTTCATCGTCGAGGGCGCGATCCGGATGCTCGGGAAGACGATCGTGCCGGTGAACTGGCTGCAGATCATGGAGAACTCGCTCGACCCGATCCACACCGAGTGGCTGCATGGGCACACCTACGAGTTCGTCAAGGAGCAGCAGGGCAAGAGCACCAAGGTCGCGATCAGCGCGCGGCACGAAAAGATCGCCTTCCGCGAGTTCGAGCACGGCATCACCAAGCACCGTCTGCTCGCCGGACATTCCGAGGATTCCGACGACTGGCGCATCGGCCATCCCGTGGTGTTCCCGAACACGCTTTCGGTCGGCAACGGCGACGAGAACTCGCGCTATTACGCGTTCCAGATCCGCGTGCCGGTCGACGACACCAACACCCTGCATCTCTGGTACACCGCCTACATGCCGCCGAAGGGCGAGACGGTGTCTCAGCATCTGCTCGACAAGGTCCACGTCTACGAGGTGCCCTACAAGGACGCCAAGGGCGAATACATCAACGACAACGTCGACGGCCAGGACATGATGGCGTGGATCACGCAAGGCGCGATCGCCGACCGCACCTTGGAGAACCTCGGCGCCTCCGACAACGGCATCGCGCTTTATCGCCGCGTGCTCCGGCGCGAGATCAAGAAGGTCGAGGAGGGCGTCGATCCGATGTTCACGTTCCGCGACGAGGCCGCGAACCGGCGCATCGACCTGCCGAACGAACGCAAGAAGCATCACAACAGCGACGGCGCGCGAAGCTGGATCATGCGCACGCATGCCGCCTATTCGCCGATCGCCGAGGACGTGATCCGGATGTACGAGGGTCACAAGCCGAGCCAGCCGCCCGTGCGGCTGGTGCGCTAGCTCGGCGATGAGCAGTGACAGCAAGAGTCCGGATTTCATCCGCCGCCTGGCCGAGCAGCACGGGCTTGCCCGCGCGCTGGAATTGTTTCCGGACGCGGTGCAGACCGCGGCCGAGCGCGGGCTGAAGCCGCTCGGCGCACCGCCGGCCGGAACATCGCGACTGATCCAGCCCGCCACCCAGTTCGACCCCGCGCGTTTCGAGCCGCGGGAATGAGCGACCTCGCTTATCTTTCGCTGGCGAAAGGCTCGACGCTCGTCCGCACGCGCGCGCTCTCGCCGCTCGAATGGACCAGGGCCCTGCTCGATCGCATCGACGTGCTCGACCCGGCCTACAACGCCTTCATCGCCGTGACCGCCGAGCGCGCGCTGGCCGAAGCCAAGTCCGCCGAAGCCGAGATCGCCGGCGGCCGCTGGCGCGGGCCGATGCACGGCGTGCCCTACGTGGCGAAGGATATTTTCGACGTCGAGGGCATGGCGACCACCTGCCATTCCAAGCTTCGCATCGATCACCGCGCCACGGCCGACGCCTTCGTGGTCCGCCGCCTGCGCGAGGCCGGCGCGGTGCTGCTCGGCAAGGTCGCGCTGCACGAGTTTGCCACCGGCGGCCCGGCGTTCGACCTGCCCTGGCCGCCGGCGCGCAATCCCTGGAACCGCGACCTGCATCCCGGCGGCTCGTCGAGCGGCTCGGGCGTCGCGCTCGCCGCCGGCATGGCGCCCGCGGCGCTCGGCACCGACACCGGCGGCTCGGTGCGCAATCCGGCGACCTGCTGCGGCATCGTCGGCCTGAAGCCGACCTACGGCGCCATCAGCCTCGGCGGCGTGTTCCCGCTGACCTATTCGCTCGACCACGTCGGGCCGATGACCCGCACCGTCGAGGACAACGCGATCCTGTTCCACGCCATGGCCGGTCACGATCCCGACGATCCGACCAGCACGCAACGGCCGGCCGCCGACGGCCTGAAGGACCTCAAGCGCGGCATCAAGGGCCTGCGCATCGGCGTCATCGAGCACTTCTACACGACGGACGCGCCCGCTGATCCCGAGCAGGTGCGCGCGATCGACGCCGCGCTCGACGCGCTGCGCAAGCTCGGCGCCGAGGTCCGTCCGGTCCGGGTGTCGCCGCTGCCGCTATGGACCGACTGCAACCGCACCATCCACCAGGCGGAGTCCTTTGCCATCCACGAGCAGGACGTGCAGCAGCGGCCGCAGGACTATGCTTCGCTCACCCGCAACCGGTTGCTGCCCGGCGCCTTCATCCCGGCGGTGAAATACATCAAGGCGCAGCAGTTGCGGGCGGCGCTCTGCCGCGAAATGTCCGAGGCGCTGCGCGGCCTCGATGCGGTGGTGACGCTGTCGAGCCTGCAATTGCCCTGCCGCATCGACGATGCGGCGGCGGTCGCGAAGACCTACGACCAGCAGGCGCGGCTGGTGTTCAACGTCACCGGCACGCCGGCGATATCGGTGCCGACCGGTTTTTCGGCAAGCGGCGTGCCGCTCGCAATGCAGATCGCCGGCCGCGCCTTCGATGAGCCGACGGTCTATCGGATCGCGCACGCCTATGGCGAGGCGACCGGCTGGACCGAACGCCGCCCGCCGATCAAGATGGCAGAGCGCGTTCTGGCCTGACCGCACCTCAGGGTGACGGCGCAACGCCGAGGGAATTCCATGACGACGTACCCACGCGACCGGTTCAGCTATTCCTCGCCGTTCACGCGGCCGCGGCTGAAGCTGCCCGGCAAGGGCAGGATCATCGTTTGGTCGGTGGTCAACATCGAGGAATGGGAGATCACGCGGCCGATGGCGCGCCAGCTCTCGATCGCGCCGCAGGGCCAGAGCGCGATTCCCGACATGCCGAACTGGACCTGGTACGAGTACGGCATGCGGGTCGGCTTCTGGCGGCTGATGCGCGCGCTGAAAAAAGCCAAGGTCACGCCGACCATGTCGCTCAACGCCAAGGTCTGCGAAACCTATCCGGAGGCCACCACCGCCGCGCGCGACGCCGGCTGGGAGTTCATGGCGCACTCCTACGTGCAGATGCCGATCCAGCAGATCGCCGACAAGCAGCCGGAGATCATGCAGCAGTCGATCGACATCTTGCAGAAGTTCACCGGCAAGAAGCCGACCGGCTGGCTCGGACCGGGCCGCGGCCAGATGTTCGACACGCTCGATCACGTGACCGCGGCGGGCTTCACCTGGTTCGGCGACTGGGTGCTCGACGATCAGCCGTTCTGGGTGAAGACCGCGAACGGCCCGATCCTGTCGGTGCCCTACAGCGCCGAGATCAATGACATCACCATCATGGTGTCGCACCACCACGAGTCCGGCGTGCTGTTCACCCGCACCAAGGATGCGTTCGACCGGCTCTACCAGGAGTCGAAGGAATCGACGCGCATCCTGGCGATCGGCGTGCACCCCTACGTCACCGGCGCCGCGCACCGCATCAAGTATTTCGAGCAGCTCTACGCCTACATCAACAAGCACCCCGGCGTGGTGCACTGGACCGGCCAGCAGATCCACGACTGGTACGCGAAACAGGTGCCGAAGCCGGACTAGCCTTGCGCCGGAACGCAAGCGCAGGCATGACATCGGCGATCGTTTTGCGTTGGTAAAGAGGACAAGCGTGAAGAAGCGACATCAAGTCGTCATCGTCGGCGGCGGACCCGTCGGCGTTGCGTTGGCGGTGGACCTCGGCTTGCGCGGGATCTCCTGCGCGGTGGTGGAAAGCCGCACCGGGCTGTCGAACATTCCCAAGGGCCAGAACCTCACCCAGCGCACGCTCGAGCATTTCTATTTCTGGGGCATCGTCGATGAATTGCGCGCCGCGCGCGTGATGCCCGCCAACTCGCCGATCGGCGAGGTCACCGCCTACGGCAATCTGATGAGCGAGTACTGGCACGCGCCGGCGGGCCGCGAGGCGGTTCGCTCCTATTACTCGGAGGACAACGACCGGCTGCCGCAATACAAGATGGAAGAGGTGCTGCGGAAGAAGATGGCGACCCTGCCGAACGTCGAGAGCCGCATGGGCTGGACCGCCAAGACCGTCGAGCAGGACGCCGGCGGTGTGCGCGTCGCCATCGAGGAGGAGAAGGGATCGGGGCGCGAGATGCTGGAGGCCGACTATGTCGTCGGCTGCGACGGCGCCCGCTCCATGGTCCGCAACCAGATCGGCATCGAGCGCGGCGGCACCGACTTCGAGCAGATCATGGTGCTGGTGGTGTTCCGCTCGAAGGAGCTGCACGAGGGGCTCAAGCGCTTCCCGGAGCGCTCCACCTATCGCGTGCTACGCCCGGACCTGAACGGCTATTGGGAGTTCTTCGGACGGATCGACGTCGGCGAAGGCTGGTTCTTCCACGCGCCGGTGCCCGCCAACACCACCAAGGACAATTTCGATTTCCACGGACTGATTCAGAAGGCCGCGGGCTTCAAGTTCGCCGCCGAGTTCGACCACGTCGGATTCTGGGACCTGCGCGTCGCGGTCGCCGACCGGTACCAGGTCGGGCGCGTGTTCATCGCCGGCGACGCCGCGCACAGCCATCCGCCGTATGGCGGCTTCGGGCTCAACAACGGCCTGGAGGACGCGACCAATCTGGGCTGGAAGCTTGCCGCGAAGCTGCAAGGCTGGGGCAGCGACGCGCTGCTCGAATCCTACAGCGAGGAGCGGCGGCCGATCTTCAAGGAGGTCGCCGAGGACTTCATCGCCAAGCGGATCAAGAAGGACGCAGAGATCCTGTCGCAGCACACGCCGGAGCGCGACCTTGCGGACTTCAAGCGGGTCTGGGCGCAATGGGAGAACGACATCGGCTGGGTGCAGGTGTACGAGCCGAACTATGAGGGCTCGTCGGTTTTTGCCGGGCCGCCGGGCGGCAAGTCCAGCGCCCACGGCACGCACATGTTCAAAGCGAGGACCGGGCACCACCTTACGCCGCAGCCGCTGTCCTCCGGCCGGAGTGTGTTCGCGGAGCTGGGCGAAGGCTTCACGCTGCTGGCGCTCGACGCCGAAGACCGGATCGTCGCGGCGTTCGAACAGGCGGCCAAAGCGCTCGGCGTGCCGCTGAAGGTGATCCGCGACACCTACCGCGATGGTCGGCAGAAATACGAAGCGCATCTCGTGCTGGTGCGCCCGGATCAATACATTGTCTGGAACGGCGACAGCGCGCCGGACGACGTGCGCGCGCTGATCGCAAAGGTTGTCGGTCGCGCCTAGACGCCAATTCGCATGCAAGGAAGGAACACATGAAAATCGTCGACCTGAGCCGAGAGCTTTATCATCGCACCCCGACCTACCCGGGCCAGCCTCCCATCATCCACGGCGTCTGGAAATCGCACGAGGAGGCGTTCGTCGAATCCGGCAACGTCCAGGGCAACAGCGTGATGTTCTTCTCGATGCCGGACCACGGCGGCACGCACATGGATGCGCCGCGGCATTTCGGCGTAAATGGCACGCCGATCGACCAGTACCCGCTGGAGAACTGCTACGTGCGCGGCATCTGCCTCGACCTGCGGCACATCCCGCCGAAGGCCGAGATCACGCCGGAGCATCTGCAGGAGGCCGTGAAGAAGGCCGGCGTGTCGATCCCCAAGGGCGGCACCGTCCTGCTCTGCACCGGCCATCACGAGCGCACGTTCCCGAGCGCCGCCTATTCGACCGACAACGCCGGCGTTAACGTCGCCGCCACCGAATGGCTGGCGAAGCAGGGCATCGTCCACTTCGGCATCGACTCGATGCGGCCGGGTCCGATCGGCAAGGTGAACTCGCTGGTGCACAAGGCGTGCCTGGAGCTCGACATCACGCACATCGAGAGCCTGTGCAATCTCGAGGCGCTGATCGGCAAGGGCGAGTTTCTCTACGTCGGCTTTCCGATGAAGTGGCGCGGCGGCACCGGCTCGCCGATCCGCGCGGTGGCGATCTTCGACTAGCCGACCTTCACGTCGTTCCAGAAGCCGAAGCGCCGCGCGACCTGCGCCATCTCGGGCCGCGGCGCTTCGTAGCTCCAGGCGTTGCGCGCGTGGTGTACGCCGTCGACCACCACGTCGTAGAACTGCACGCCGTGCGGGCATTCCAGGTCCGACGCGGTCTTCGGCGACTTCTGCAGCCACTCCAGCCGCACCGAAGAGTCCGGGAAATACTGATAGCCCTTGCAATCGACGATGTCGTCGCTTGCAGCGATCACCTTGTCTTCCAGCACCGCTTTCATGCCTGGCCTCCTGCTAACTGAACAGCTTCGCCTTAGCCTCTTCGGCGGCCTGCTCCATCGTCACGAACACCGCGCCGTTGTTCGCGAGCTCGGTAAGCAAACCTTCCAGCGCCAGCATGCGATAGCCGCGCCCGATGACATAGGGATGCATGGTGTAGGTCAGCACCCCCCAGTCGACGGTTTTTTTCATGTAGAGGAACTCGTCGAGCCAGCTCTGCATCACCGCGCGTGCCGGCTGCAGCCCGGGCAGTACTGTCGTCGGCGTGCGCACGAATTCGAAATGCGGATAGTCGTCGAGCGACCACGAGATCGGCATCTCGATCAGCGCGGTCGGCTCGCCGAACTTGAACGGCTTGCCGAGCTCGGCGACATCGCCGCGCCGCGCGCGATAGGGGATGTAATCCGTTCCCATCAGGCTGGTGTCGTAGAGGAAACCGTGCTGGATCAGCAGGTCGATGGTGTGCTCGCTCAGGTCCCATGACGGCGAGCGATAGCCGCGCGCCTTGCGCCCGGTAAGCCGCGCGATGTTGTCGTTGGCGCGGATCAGATCCGCCTCTTCCTCCGCGCGGGTCTGGTTCGCCGGCGGGATGTGCGCCCAGGAGTGGTGGCCGATCTCGTGGCCGCCCGCGACCACGGCCGCACTTTCCTTCGGCCAGCTTTCGATGGTGAAGCCCGGCACGAACCAGGTCGCCCTGATGCCGCGCTCCTTCAGCAGCGACAGGATGCGGCCCGAGGCCATGGCGCCGAACTCGCCGCGCGACAGCGGCGTCGGCGTGGTCATGCCGCGCGCGATGAAGCCGGACTGGGTGTCGAAATCGAAGGTGAGGCAGACGATGTGACGGGGCATCCGCCCAGTATAGTGGATTGCCCGGTTTCGCGGGCAATGACAAAGATAGCGCATGGCCACGCAAACCATCGGCATCATCGTCAACGGCGCGACCGGGCGCATCGGCTCGACGCAGCACCTGGCGAACGCGCTGGTGCCGATCCGCGACGAAGGCGGCCTGCCGGTCGGCGACGATCGCGTCGTGCCGCGCCTGATGCTGGCCGGCCGCGACGCCGAGCGCCTCGGCGCGCTGGCGCGCAAACTCAACGCCGAATGGACCACCGATCTCGACCAGGCGCTGGCCGATCCGGCGTTCAGCGTGCTGTTCGACGCCGCCGCCACGCATTTGCGGCAGGCGACGCTGGAAAAGGCGGTCGCCGCGGGCAAGCACATCTATTCCGAGAAGCCGGTGGCGCTTTCGGTCGAACGCGGCCTCGACCTGTTGCGCGCGATGCAGGCGCGCGGGCTCAAGCACGGCGCGGTCGAGGACAAGCTCTCTCTGCCGGGCCTGCAGAAGCTCAAGCGGCTCGCGGCGTCGGGCGCACTCGGCCGCGTCGTCGGCTTCCGCATCGAATTCGGCTGGTGGGTGTTCGACGGGACCGAGGTGTCGTGCCAGCGGCCGAGCTGGAACTACCAGCGCAAGGACGGCGGCGGGCTGATCCTCGACATGTATCCGCACTGGCGCTACATGATCGAAGGCATTTTGGGCCCGATGCGGCGCGTGGTCACCGCGCTGTCCACCGCGACGCCGGAGCGCATCGACGAACGCGGCGCGCGCTACGCGGTCGACGTCGAGGACACCGCTTCCTCCCTCGTCGAGTTGGAAAGCGGCGCCATGGGCACGATCCTCTCCTCCTGGGCGACGCGCGTGCGCCGCGACGACCTGCTGACGTTCCAGATCGACGGCACCAAGGGCTCCGCGATCGCCGGGCTGCACCGCTGCTGGACCACCAGCAATGCGCAGACGCCGAAGACCGCGCATTTCAACATCACCACCGACGCCGGCATCGACTATCGCAGCCACTGGAGCGAGTTTACCGAGAGCGTGTCGGCCACGAACCCCTATCGAGTCGGCTGGGAGAATTTCCTACGCCATCTCAAGGCCGGCACGCCGATGCAGGCCGACTTCGCCGCCGGCATCCGCGACGTGCAGTTCGCGCAAGCCTGTTACCGCAGCATGAAGGACGCAACGTGGATCAACCTCGCACCGCCCTCGTAACCGGTACCGGCACCGGCCTCGGCCAGGCCATCGCCATCGCGCTCGCGCGCGAGGGCTATGACCTGGCGCTCACCGAGATCGACACTGCTTCACTGAAGGAGACACTGGCGCATCCCGACGTGAAGGCGCGCAAGGTCGTAACGGTACAGCTCGATCTTCGCTCGCAGGACAGCATCGCCAAGGCGTTCGAGCAGGCGCAGGCCGGCCTCGGCACGATCGACCTCCTGGTCAACAACGCCGGCCGCGCGCTGGTGAAGCCGGCCGTCGACGTCACGCCCGCCGAATGGGACGATGTGATCGGCATCAATCTGAAGGGCGCGTTCTTCCTGTCGCAATTGTTCGGCCGCGCCTGCATCGCCGCCGACCGGCCCGGCGCGATCGTCAGCATGGCCTCGACCCACGGCATGACCGGCATCGCCGGCCGCGCGGTCTACGGCATCTCCAAGGCCGGCATCATCCAGATGACGCGGATGCTGGCAATCGAATGGGCGGACAAGAACATCCGCGTCAACGCCATCGCGCCGACCACGGTGATGACGCCGTCACGCCAAGCCCTGCTCAACGATCCGAAGGTGCGGGACGCGATGCTCTCGCGCATCCCATCCGGCCGGTTCGCGACGCCGGAGGAGATCGGCGCCGCGGTGGTCTATCTCGCAAGCGCCGGCGCCGCCTCGGTCACCGGCCACACGCTGCCGGTCGATGGCGGCCTGACGGCGGTTTAGGCAATTCAAGGCGTGTGCAGGAACACCGTGCAATCTTCCGGCCGGATCGAGACCGAAACCAGGTCGCCGGCCTGCGCGCCGATCGGCAGCTGAATCGCACGCAGCTCCACGCCGTCCACGTCCAGCAGGTACTCCTCCTCCATCCCGAGGAATGAGGCGGCGCGGACCTCGCCGATCAGCGCGCCGTGGGTCGTCAGACCTCCAGGCGGGAGCTTGCGGATCATGACGTGTTCCTTGCGGATGCAGGTCAGCACGGGCGAGCCTGCCGGCATCGGGCGTTCGTCGCCGATCAGGCCGCGCAAGGTCAGCCGCTCCGACAGCGCCACCTCGGCATAGCAGAGCCCGGTCTGCAGATCGCCGGTCCGAATCGCCCGGCCTTCACGGACATTGAGCCCGAGAAAGCGCGCCACGAAGGCCGTGCGCGGCCGAAACGATACGTCGCGCGGCGGCCCCACTGTTTCGATCCGGCCGCGATTCATCACCGCCACGGTCTCGGCCAGCGCGAACGCTTCCGCCTGGTCGTGCGTGACATAGATCGCGGTGAAGCCGAGCCGGTCCTGCAAGGTCTGCAACTCGATGCGCACCTGGTCGCGCAACAGCGCATCGAGGTTCGACATCGGCTCGTCGAACAGCATCAGCCGCGGCTCGTACACCAGTGCGCGGGCGAGCGCGACGCGCTGCTGCTGCCCGCCGCTGAGCTGCGTCGCCGGCTTGTCGATCCAGGCGCCCATCCCCACCAGGTCGAGAACGCGCGCAACGCGGTCGCGCTGCTCGGCGCTCGGGACCTTGCGCACCTTCAGGGGAAAACCGACGTTCTCGGCCACCGTCATGTGCGGCCAGATCGCGTAGGACTGGAATACGATCCCCAGCTCGCGCTGCTCCGGCATCAGGTTGATGCCGCGTTCGCTGTCGAACACGACCTTGCCGGCGATCGATATATGGCCGCGCTCAGGCGTCTCCAGCCCGGCGAGGCAGCGCAGCACCGTGGTCTTGCCGCAACCGCTCGGCCCGAGCAGCGCCAGCGTATGCCCCTCGCCGACCGTGAAGGACACGTCATCGACGGCAACAACGTCGCCGTACCGCTTGCTCACATTGCGGGCGATGACGAATGCCTGAGGCTGCGGGTTAGTCTTGTTCATTTTCTTTCGTTTCCCGGGCACTGCAGACCCGGGACCCGGTTTCTTACCACACAACCGGGACCCCGCATCTGCGGTGCACCGCTGCGCGCTGCACCGCGTGCGGGGGAACGCATCGCGATCATGCCGCCGCGGACTTGCCGACGGCCGCATTGACGCGGGGCATGACCTCCTCGGCCATCAGTTGCATCGAGCGCTTGGCGAGCGCGGGATCGACCCAGTCCATTCCGGCGTAGACGATCTCGCCGAAGTCGCCGATCTCCTCGCGCAGCGCCAGGACGCGGTCGACGATGTTGTTGACGGCGCCATGGATCATGCAGTGGTCCATGACGTAATCGAGCGTGATCTCCTCGTCCGGCTGGTCCTTGTGGCTCTT
This sequence comes from Rhodoplanes serenus, assembly GCA_945893085.1. Lineage (GTDB taxonomy): Bacteria > Pseudomonadota > Alphaproteobacteria > Rhizobiales > Xanthobacteraceae > Z2-YC6860. The sequence continues at coordinate 16,288 of CAMDEB010000020.1, forward strand.
GAACACGTAGAGCCGCTTGCCGCGCTTCATCTTCGACCACATCTGGTGCCAATAGAACCGGTACGGGCTGTTCTCGTCGCTGCGGCCGTAGCGCGCCGCGACCTTCTCGTCGTCGGCGACGAAGATGGCGCGCGCCACCCGCCAGTCGGCGACCTTCGGCTCGATCCCGGCCTCGGCCTTGCCCTTGCAGTAGTTCTGCCAGTGCGATTTCAGGTGATTGGAGAGCAGGAAGTTCGCCGACAGCGGATGGAAGTCGCGCCGGCCCATGTGGACGACGCCAGGCGAGAACGGCGCCACCACGGTGCCGACGATCTCCGGCCGCGGCTGCTGATAGGGTTTGCCCATGTAGCCGACGCCCAGCTCGAGCGCCTGGGTGCGCGAGGTCGAGACCTTGTAGCGGTTGTCGGGCAGGTCGATGTCGTAGGGCGCGTCGCGCTCCCAGATCGCCAGGATCACGTCGATCGCCTCGGCGAACATCTTGTTGCGGTCCTGCTCCAGGATGCCGAGCGCCTCGGCGTCGGAGGTCAGCGCGCCGGGGCTCACGCCGAAGATGAAGCGGCCCTCCGACAGATGGTCGAACATCGCCGCCTGCTGCGCGATCAACACCGGGTGCATGTGCGACAGGTTGGTAGTGCCGGTCGCGAGCTTGATCTGCTTGGTTTCGGGGATCAGGCAGGCGTGGAACATCATGCTGTTGGTGACGTTCTCGCAGCGGTCGGTGAGATGTTCGCCCATGAAGGCGTCATAAAAGCCGAGCTTGTCGGCGAGGATGATGGCCTGCCGGTCCTCCTTCAATGTTTCCGCCCAGTTCCGGTCCATGGGGTGAACCGGCATCGTGAAGTACCCCAATCTCATCCTCGATCTCCGCTCGTCGTGCTTTTGCGCATGATCTTATCGGAAAACCGGTTCCCACTTTTCCGGATCATGCGCTAGGCTAGCCGAGCCCAACGCCGGGCGCAGCAATTCTCTTGCCCTTCTAAATACTGCTGGAGCTTTTGGCCATGAAAGCCATGCATCTTCTGATACCGCTCGGCTTCGCCGTCGCACTCCAGACCGGGCCCGCGGGCGCAGCCGACGAGATGCTGGTGCGGGTCAATACCTTCCCCACGGCGCGGTCGCTGCCGTTTTTCGTCGGCGTCGAGAAGGGCATTTTCGCCAAGCACGGCATCAAGCTGGAGTTCGAGTTCACCGAGAGCTCCCGGGCCCAACGCGAGGGGCTGGCATCCGGCAAGTTCGAGGTCGTGCATTCGGCGGTCGACAACGCGCTGGCGATGATCGAGGTGGCCAAGGTCGACGTGGTGATCGTCTCGGGCGGCGATGGCGGCACCAACGAGTTCATCGTCGGCAAGGACATCAATACGTTTGCCGACATCCGCGGCAAGGCGCTGGTTACCGACGCGCCGAACACCGCCTACGCGCTGCAGGCGAAGAAGATCCTGCTCCGGCACGGCCTCAAGGATGGCGTCGATTACCGCATCAACGCGGTCGGCGCCGGCCCCTTCCGGCTGAAGGCAATGCTTGAAGGCGGCGACAACGCCGCCGCGATCATGAACCTGCCGTTCTCGGCACAGACCATCGAGGCGGGGCTGAAGAGCCTGGGCCGTACGATCGATCTGCTCGGGCCCTATCAGGCCGGCGGCGCCTTCGTGCTGCGGTCCTGGGCCAAGGCCAATCCGGAGACGCTGGAACGCTACATCGCCGGCTATGTCGAGTCGCTGCGCTGGGTGCTGGACAAAAACCACCGCGACGAGGCGATCGCGCTGCTGATGGACAAGCGCAAGCTGTCGCGCTCGCTCGCCACCCGCAGCTACGACCTGATGATCGAGCCGGGCTTCGGCTTCAATCCGGACGCCAAGCTGAGCGTGGAAGGCTTCGACAACGTGCTGAAGCTGCGCCAGGAGATCGAAGGCGGACCGGCGCCGAACCCGGCGAAGTATCTCGACCTGTCTTACTATGATCGTGCGATGAAGCGGCTGGCGAAATAAAGCTCTCTCCACGTCATGGCCGGGCTTGTCCCGGCCATCCACGTCTTGCTTATTGAAAGAAAGGCGTGGATGCCCGGCACCATAGGCGAGCGAAGCGACGCCGTCCTTCGGACGGCTATTGGCCGGGCATGACGGCGGCCAGTTCGGAGTGAAAGCATCCAATGCCCAATAACGTCCTCAACGGCGGCCAGGTCATCGTCGACTATCTGATCCGCGAAAAAGTGCCCTACGCCTTCGGCCTGTGCGGCCACGGCAACATCCAGTTCATCGACGCGCTCTACGAACGCCAGGACGACATCAAGACCATCTCGGTGCATCACGAGACGGTCGCGGGCTTCATGGCCGACGTCTACTACCGGGTGACCGGCCAGCCGATCGCGACCTTCACCTCCTGCGGTCCCGGCTCGGTCAACCTGCCGATCGCGCTCGCCAACGCTTACCTCGACTCGGTGCCCTTCTTCGCGGTAACCGGCAATATTCCGACCAGCCAGTTCGGCCGCGGCGCGTTCCAGGAGCTTTACCGGCACTACCAGGCCGACTTCCCCTCCACCGTCCGCACCATGTGCAAGAGGGTGTTCCAGCCGACGCGCGGCGAACAGGTGCCGCTGATGATGCGCCAGGCGTGGAAGACCATGGTGACCGGGCGGCCAGGTCCGGTGGTGCTCGACGTTCCGTTCGACATCTTCAAGGAGGCGGCGGCCGAGGAAACGCCGAAGCCGGAGGATTGGAACGCCAACATCTCCTGCCGCTGCGGCGCCGATCCCGAAGGCGTGACCAAGGCCGTGGACATGCTGCTCGCGGCGGAGCGGCCGGTCATCCTGGTCGGCCAGGGCGTGAAGTACGGCACCGCCACGGCTGATCTCCTTGCGCTCGCCGAGAAGCTGCAGATCCCGGTCGCGTGGTCGGCGAGCGGCACCGGCGCGATCGACTCGCAGCATCCGCTCGCGCTCGGCCTGGTCGCGCGCAACGGGCCCTATCAGGCGAACCATGGCGCGCGCACCGCCGACGTGCTGCTGGCGCTCGGCGTGCGCTTCGACGACCGCACTTCGAGCTCGTGGATCCCCGGCTACTCGTTCACCATTCCGCCGACCAAGCTCATTCACGTCGACATCGATCCGGACGAGATCGCGCGCAACTATCCGGTCGCGCTCGGGCTGATGGCCGACGTGCGCACCTTCCTGCGCCAGGTGCTGGCGGAGCTCGACCGCCGCAAGGGCGTTGCCGACAGCGCGACGCGGCGCAAGACCTGGCTCGCCACCCTCGCCGGCTATCGCAAGCAGTGGGACGACTTCATCGCGCCGGGCTTCGTCGAGGACGGCACGCCGATCCCGCCGCAGCGCGCGGTGCTGGAGATCGACAAGGCGCTGCCCAAGGACACCATCCTGGTCAGCGACATCGGCGTGCATCACAACTGGCTGCTGCAATACTGCAATCCGCGCCGGCCGGACTCGCTGATCGGCTCGATGGGCTTTGGCCCGATGGGCTTCGGCGTCGCCGGCGTGCTCGGCGCGAAGTTCGCAGCACCGGACCGGCCCTGCGTGTCGGTGTGCGGCGACGGCGCGTTCTTCATGCACGCCAGCGTGCTCGGCACCGCGGTCGAGTACAATCTGCCGGTTGTGTGGGTGGTCTGGAACAATTACGCCTACGGCTCGATCCGCGGGTTGCAACGGGGCTATCTCGACGGCCGCGAGCTGGCCACCGACTTCAAGCATCCGGAGACCGGCGCGCCGTACAATCCCGACTTCGCGGCGATGGCGCGCTCGGCGGGGGTCGAGGGCGTCAGCGTCGACAAGCCCGGCGATCTGTCCGACGCGGTGCGGATGGCGGTCGCCGCCAACAAGCCGTTCCTGATCGACGCCAACATCGGCGGCGACAAGAACCCGGGCGGCGCCGGCATCTGGGAGCTTCCCGGCATCGGCCAGAGCAAGCCGGCGTTCGGCGGGCGGTATCAGCCGGGCTAATTTCCGGCATACAATGACGGAAGCTTTTATCTCCGTCATGGCCGGGCTTGTCCCGGCCATCCACGTCTTTCCGTTCAACAACGAAGGAAGGCGTGGATGCCCGGCACAAGGCCGGGCATGACGACAACTGGCAATGGGGAGTTGAACACGATGGCCGACCGCATTCCCGAAGAAGCCAAGAACTTCAAGCTGCTCGGCCACGATCCGACCGCCGGCTGGGGCGGCGGCAGCATCGTCGAGATCAACAAGGGCTTCGCCTAGGTCGGCGGCGTCGGCTCGGCGAGCTTCAACGGACCGGAGGGCTTCACCGTCCACGACGTGCGCGACCCGCGCAATCCGAAGAAGGTCGCCGAGGTGAAGTCGCCGCCCGGCGTGCATTCGCACAAGCTGCGGGTGGTCGACGGCGACATCCTCTACGTCAACTCCGAACGGCTGGCCGGCGAGAAGGGCCTCAACGCCCGCACCGGTCTGTTCATCTTCGACATCAGCAAGGGCGGCGAGCCGAAGCAGATCGGCTTCTACGACACCCACGGCAGCGGCCCGCACCGCTTCGGCGTCGACAACAAGCGCAAGCTCGCGTTCCTGCCGAACGACGCGCCGGGCTGGAACAAGCGCGTGATCTGGACGCTCGACATCAAGGATCCCACCAAGCCCGAGGTCATCAGCCAGTGGGGCCTGCCTTGGATGAAGGCGAGCGACGGCAAGGGCGTCGGCGGCGATCCGACGCCGATGGAGGAAACCATCACGCTGCACGGCCCGCCGATGATCCGCGGCAACCGGATGTACTGCGCGTGGTGGGGCGGCGGCATCTCGATCATCGACTGCAGCAATCTGCGCGACATGAAGCTGGTCGGCCACCTGTCCTGGGCGCCGCCGTTCCCCGGCTCCAACCACACCTGCTGGCCGATCGGCGACAAGCCCTACCTGATCGTCACCGACGAAGCGCGCGCCAAACAGAAGTATTGGGACGCGCAGTTCATGTGGGTGATCGACGCCCGCAAGGAGGACAAGCTGATCCCGATCGCGACCTTCATGCCGGACCGCGACAAGTACTTCAACCGGCCGGGCCGCTACGGCGCACACAACATCCTGGAGCGCGAGATCGCGTCCGACGGGCCTTGGAAGGACATTGTGTTCCTCACCTACTTCAACGCCGGGCTGCGCGCGGTCGACGTCAGCGATCCGTTCCATCCCAAGGATGTCGGCTGCTACGTGCCGGCGCTCGAGGGCGACCGGCCAGCGGTGCAGTCGAACGACATCGGCACCGACGAGCACGGCCGGCTGTATCTGATCGACCGCGCGGGGGCGGGAATGCATATCGTGGAGTACACGGGCTGAGCCGCGCTAGAAGCTCCCTCCCCGTCACCCTGAGGTGCCCGCGCGGAGCGCGGGCCTCGAAGGGTCGACGGCCCGGCTGTTGCAACATCACGGCCGTTCATCCACCGATGTCGGGTTTACCCGACATCGGACTTTTGATGCGCAAGTCGGCTATAGCCGACTTGCGGTGGCTCGCTACGCTCGCACCTCAGGATGACGGGTCGAAAATTGGACG
>CAMDEB010000021.1 GCA_945893085.1 Rhodoplanes serenus
TCTTGACCTCGCAAGCCCGGAGTCCGTCTCCAGCATGACCCAAGCAGCCTTCCTCGCCGCCAACAACGCCAAATCATCAACCCAATGACCCGACAAAGCTCCGATATCGACGATCCACCTGCCCGCGGGCGACTTCTGCAACAGTCCCCCCAGGGGAGAGGTGGCACCGAATCTGCGGCGCGTCTCGCGCACGCGAGCTCAATCCTCATGCACCGCGGCCTTGCGCCGGTGCTTCGAGCTTTCCTCCTCGACGAAGCGCAGGTCCTGGTCGAACACGATGCGGTCCTCGCCGGCCAGCGCGACGAAGCGCTTGCCGCGGGCGCGGCCGATCAGCGTAAGGTTCGCCTTGCGCGCCAGTTCGACACCCCAGGCGGTGAATCCCGAACGCGACACCAGGATCGGAATCCCCATGCGCAAAGTCTTGATCACCATCTCCGATGTCAGCCGGCCGGTGGTGTAGAAAATCTTGTCGTCGGGGCGGACGCGATGCTTGAACATCCAGCCGGCGATCTTGTCGACCGCGTTGTGCCGGCCGACGTCCTCCATGTAGACCAGCGGACGATCCTTGACCGCCAGAACGCAGCCGTGGATCGCGCCGGCCTCCAGATAGAGCGACGGCGTGGTGTTGATCTTGTTGGTCAGCGCGTAGAGCCATGACGTGCGCAGCTCCGCGTCCGGCAGCTTCACGTCCTCCAGCGCCTCCATCAGGTCGCCGAACACCGTGCCCTGGGCGCAGCCCGAGGTCTGCACCTTCTTCTTCAGCTTCTTCTCGTAGTTGGTCTTGCGCTTGGTGCGCACCACCACCACCGCGAGGTCCTCGTCGTAGTCGACCTTGGTGACGACGTCGTCCGGCAGCAGCATGTTCTGGTTGAGCAGATAGCCGATCGCCAGATAGTCCGGGTAGTCGCCGATGGTCATCGCGGTCACGATCTCCTGCGAATTGAGGAAGATCGTCAGCGCGCGCTCGACGGTGACCGAGGTGTCGATCGGCTGGCCGGTCTGGTCGATGCCGGAGACGCGTTCGGTCAGCCGCGGATCGTGCGGATCGGGCTGGATCAGATAGCCGTCTTTTTTCTTCGCGGGCATGATTCTCGGTCGGTTTTGCCTGGAGGGTATCACATCCGGCATCTAAGAATGAGTCGACCCTTCCGCCACGTCATGGCCGGGCTTGTCCCGGCCATCCACGTCTTGTTTGTTCCGAGAAAGAAAGGCGTGGATGCCCGGCACAAGGCCGGGCATGACGGTGGAGAGAGCGGTGCAATGGCCGGACGTAGCCGCTACCCGTTACTTTTTCTCCGCCAGAATATCGAACAGCCCCGCCACATCCTTCGGCGTCATCGGCGTCGTGATGTACTTGAAGGCCAGCGCCTGTTGCAACGTCACGTCGAGGCTCTTGATCTCGGTGAGCTGCAATGACTCCTTCGGAAAGAAATCGTCGCGCGTCATCTTGGCGTGCTCGACCGGCACCTTGGCGATTTCCGCGTAGTTGGCAAGCGCGTCCGGGCTGGAATAGGCCCAGTCGATCGCGCGGCTGATCGCGGCGACATATTTCCTGATCGCGTCGCGCTTCTCCTTCAGCGCGTTCACGCTCGACACGTTGACGCGGATGGTCTGCGCCTGCACCTCGGCGACGTCGCTGCCGCGCGCGATGATGGCGATCTTCTTCTCCTGGAGATCCTTCAGCGCGAACGGCGGCACCGACCAGCCGACGTCGATCTGCCCGCTCATGACCTGGGTGTAGGTGCCCGGCGCGCCGCCGGTCGCGACCATCTTCGGAGTGGCGCCGGCCGCCTTCAACAGTTGCAGCAGCACCAGGTTGGTCGAGGAGCCCGGCGAGGAGAACGCCACGGTCTTGCCGTTGGTGTCCTTCAGGCTGCGGATGCCGGTTTCGGTCTTGGCGTACCAGAACGCCTCGGCCGCGCCGGTCGCTTCGGCGGCGATGACCCGCACCGGCATGCCCTTGGCGTAGGCTGCGACGACGCCGAGGATGCCGTTCGACATCGCGACATCGACGGAGCCTGCGATCAGCGGCGTCAGCGTCGAGGCGCCGCCCTCGGTGTAGAACACCTCGATGGTCAGGCCGGCGTCCTTGAAGAAGCCCTGCTTCTGCGCGACGTCGACGAACGTGCTGTTCCAGAAGCCGCGTTGCGCGACCGCGACCTTCAGGGTTTCGGCGGACGCACTGGAGCCGATCGCCACGGCGATCAAACCGAGCAGCAGCGCGAGCGTCCTGGACATGCTTGCCTCCCCGTTTTCGTTGCGGCGATCTTATACCGCGGCCGCCGCTACTCCAACCCGAAGGCCTTGAAGCGCGCGCGTGACGCCGGCGCGGTCAGGAAGTCGAGGAATGCGCGCGCGTCGGTGTCGGCTGCGCCCACCGGGATCGCACCGGCATAGCCGTTGACGTAGGCGATCCTGCTGGGCAGCGGCCCAACCACCTTGGTGCCCTCGACCGGCACGAACTCGCTGGTGAAGGTGATGCCGATTTCTGCCCGGCCGGAGGCAACAGTCTGGGCGCATTCGCGGCCGGTCTTGCACAGCACCAGCTTCGGCCTGATCTCGTCGAGCATGTTCGTCCGCTTGAGCAGGTCGAACAGATAGATGCCCGACGAGCCGCCGTGCGCCGGATCGTTCGCCGCGATCGATTGCGCGTGGCGCAGCATCCGCTGGAACGCTTCGACCGTCGAAATATCGGGCATCATCATGCCGTCGCGCACCGCAACGCCGCACGAGGCGCGGCCGAGATCGGCACGGCTGCCGGCGACGAACCGGCCCTCCTTGTCCAGCGCCTCGATCGCCGGCACCGACAGGATCAGCACGTCGGCGCTCTCGCCGGCGACGAAGCGCGCCCTCAGCGCGCCCACGGTGTTGAAGATCAGCTCGATCCCGCGCCCGCTCACGCTTGTGAATTCAGGCGCAAGCGCGCGCACCGGCCCCTCGACGGCGCCGGCGCTCATCACCTTCAATGTCACCATCCGGATTCGAACGCGCCGCGATCAGATGCCGGACTGATCCCGAGGCTTGCCCTCTTTGAGCAGCATCAGCCGGATGAAGGCATCGGGATCGCGGCCGAGCAGGTCGCCGTCATAGGCCCGGACCACGTAGGGGTCCGATTTGTGCAATGTCATGCGCTGCTCGGACACGATCTTGCGCTTCTTGGATGCAGCCTCCGCAGGCGCGGCGACGAACGCCACGCCGGCCACCAGGGTCGTCACCAGAACGAGGGCTTTCATGTCGGTATCCTTGTCTGCGGTCGTTAGGACCAGTGTAGTCGCATTCGACATGCAGTTAAACACGGCAAAACCGCTGCTATTCCGCGAAATTCGCGCACTAACTAGCCCGGTGCGCCACTATCACGCCCCCGGCACCGTCGCGTTCGCGAAGAACAGCTGCTGGCCGCCGATCTTGTAGTCCGTAATCGCCTTCTGGCCTTCCGCCGAGACCAGCCAATCGATGAACGCCTGGCCGAAATCCTTCTTTACGGTCGGATGCTTCGCCGGGTTCACCAGGATGACGCCGTACTGGTTGAACAACCGGTTGTCGCCCTCGACGATGATGGCGAGATCGCCGCGGTTCTTGAACGACAGCCAGGTGCCGCGATCGGCGAGCACATAGGCGTTGGACGCCGACGCGGTGTTGAGCGCAGCGCCCATGCCCTGGCCGATCTCCTTGTACCAGGCGCCCTTATCCTTCGCGATGTCGACGGCGGCTATCTTCCAGAGATTGAGCTCGGCCGCGTGCGTGCCGGAGCGGTCGCCGCGCGAGATGAACGGCGCGCTCTTCTCCTTGATGGTCTTGAGCGCGGCGACGATGTCCCGGCCCTTGACGCCGGCGGGATCGTTCTTCGGCCCGATCAGGACGAAGTCGTTGTACATCACCGGAAAGCGCTTCACGCCGAAGCCGTCGGCGACGAACTTCTCCTCCTGCGGCTTGGCGTGAACGAACACCACGTCGGCGTCGCCGCGCCGGCCGGTGTCGAGCGCCTGGCCGGTGCCCTGGGAGACGACCTTCACGTCGATACCGGTCTTGGCCTTGAACAGCGGCAGGATATGGCCGAACAGCCCGGAATCCTGCGTCGACGTGGTCGAGGAGACGACGATCGACTTGTCCTGCGCCGACACCGGTGAGGTGAGCGTAAAGGTTGCGAGCGCAGCGAGAGCGATCAGGCTGCGACGGGTGTTCATACGGTTTTTCATGGCGTCTTCCGTTCTTGTTGTCGTCTAGATCAAAAGCTCGCCGGCGATGAACCGGCGCGCCGCATCGGTCTTGGGACCAGCGAAGAAATCCGCCGCCGTGCCGCTCTCGACGACGTGGCCGCGATGCAGCAGCACGATCTCGCCGGCAAGCCTGCGCGCCTCGCCGAGATCGTGGGTCGACATCACCACCTTGATGCCGCGCGCGGCCACGGTGCGGATCACGTCCTCGATCGCCTTGGTGGCGGCGGGGTCGAGGCTCGCGGTCGGCTCGTCGAGAAACAGAATCTCCGGATCGCGGGCGAGCGCGCGCGCCAGTGCGAGCCGCTGCTGCTCGCCGCCGGACAGCCGCCGCGCCGGCCGCGCCTCGAAGCCGGCAAGCCCGACCAGGCCGAGCAGCTCGGCGACATGGGCCGGCCAATCGCTGCGCATGGCGCCGGCTTGCGCCAGCGCGTATTCGATATTGGCCGCGGTGCTGCGGCGAAGCATCGCCGGGCGCTGGAACACGATGGCGCGGCGCTGCGGCGGAATATGCTCGCGGCCGCCCCAGGTGACACGGCCGGCGGTGGGCTCGATCAGCCCCATGGCGACACGCAGCAGCGTGGTCTTGCCGGAGCCGTTCGGACCGATCAGCACGGTCGGCGCGCCCGGTGCGAGATGCAGCGAAACGCGGTCGAGGATGGTGAAGTCGCGGATGCGTAGGCTCACGTCTTCGAATGCGACCGGCAGATCGGTGAGCGGTGCGCGCATCGTCGTCACCCGGAAAACCGCTCGCCGGCCCGCCTGGCGCCCCAGGCCAGCGCGTTGACGACGATCACGATCGCGATCAGCACGATGCCGAGGCCGATGGCGAGCGGCAGGTCGCCCTTGGAGGTTTCCAGCGCGATCGCGGTGGTCATGGTGCGGGTGAAGCCGTCGATGTTGCCGCCGACGATGATCACCGCGCCGACCTCCGCCGCCGCGCGGCCGAAGCCGGCGAGCAAGGCGGTGGTGAGGCTGAAGCGGCCGTCCCAGATCAGCGTGGCGATGCGGCCGAGCGGGCCGACGTTCATCGCCGCGAGCTCTTCGCGGTATTCGACCCACAGGTCCTCGATGGTCTGGCGCGCCAGCGCGGCGATGATCGGCGTCACCAGGATCGCCTGCGCGATCACCATCGCCTGCGGCGTGAATAGAAGCCCCCACGAGCCGAGCGGACCGGAGCGCGACAGCAGCAGATAGACCGCAAGCCCGACCACCACCGGCGGCAGTCCCATCAGCGCATTGAGCACGACGATGCAGGCTTCGCGGCCGGGGAAGCGGGTCAGCGCGATCAACGCGCCGAGCGGAATGCCGATCAGCGCGGCGCAGGCCACCGCCGCCAGACTGACCGTGAGCGACAATGAGACAATGCCCATCAGCTCAGGATCGGCGCTGAGCACCAGTTGAACGGCCGTGAGATCGCTGGGCATGCGGGCATTTTTTGCATTCGATTCCAAACTGGTCAATTATGGGAAGACGCGCATAAATTTGCAGGTTTGTTCATATGCCAGAACTGTTCACCACCGACGAAGCTGCCGCCCATCTCCGGCTGTCCGAGCGCAAACTCTATGAGCTGGTGGCCCATGCCGCGGTGCCCTGCAGCAAGGTGACGGGCCGCTGGCTGTTCCCGAAAGCCGCGCTGGATCAGTGGGTTACAGCGGGCCTGGCGATGCAGCTTGCGGCGCCGGCGCCGCCGATCGTCGGCGGCAGCCACGATCCGCTGCTGGAATGGGCGTTGCGCGAGAGCGGATCGGGTCTCGCGAGCCTGCCCGAGGGCAGCGAGGCCGGCCTGCGGCGTCTCACCCGCACCCAGGTGGTGCTCGCGGCCATCCACCTGCACCGCCTCGATGGCGACGAAACCGCGAACACCCAGGCGGTCTCACAGGCGCCCGGCCTGCATGACGCAGTGCTCATCGCGTTCGCGCGCCGTGAGCAGGGCCTGCTGGTGGCACCCGGCAATCCTCACGGCCTCTCAGACATCGCCAGCGTGGCGGCCGGCCGGGCGCGGATCGCGCTGCGCCCGGCCGGGGCCGGCGCGCAACTGCTGCTACTGGCTTTGCTCGCGCGCTCGGGGCTCGCTCAGGACGCGCTCACGGTCGTTCAACCGCCGTGCCCAACCGGTCCCGACATTGCCCATGCTGTCCGTTCGCAGCGCGCCGATTGCGGCATCGCGACCCGCTCGGTGGCCGACGCGGCCGGCCTCGATTTCGTGCCGCTCCTCTGGGAGCGCTTCGACCTGGTGCTGCGCCGGCGCGACTATTTCATGCCGGGTCCGCAGGCGCTGTTCAATTTCCTGCGCCGGCCGGCCTTTCGTGACCGGGCGGCGGAACTCGGCGGCTACGACGTGGCGGAATGCGGCGCCGTCCGCCACGTGAATTAGGGCGGCCCCCAAGTCTTCCTTTTGCTTGAACCGCAAGTCTTTCTTTTGCTTGAAAAAGCCCGCGTCCGCCGCCATGAGTTGGGCGCCGGAGGGATGGCCGAGTGGCTGAAGGCGCTCGCTTGGAAAGCGTGTATACGGGAAACCGTATCGTGGGTTCGAATCCCACTCCCTCCGCCAATTTTCCCGTGCGTGACTTTCTCCACTACGATTCACGCCGCAGAAAAAGCCCATATGTCGCAAGGATGCGCGAGAAATAACTAAACCGACTTGCCGCCGTTCGGAGCCGGAAAAGCGCTATTTCTCTCTCTTTGGGCCCATTCTCTCCGCAGCAACTAAACCGACCTCCAAATCGGTTTAGTTATTTTTCTTTGGTTTGTCAGTGTGTTGCGAATTCAGACTTCTGCCGGATTCGAACTTTCCGCCGGATGGCGAAGGTCGCTGGGATCGAATCTTCTCCGTTGATCTGGATGCCGCGATGCGATCCGCCGGAGGTATGCGGCCGGTTTACGCCTCAGCCCCAGAGGGCACCTGCTCGCTCATCCGCACCCTCGGTATGTCCTGCCATCGAGTTGTGTAATGCGGTGACAGCTGCTCCTGGCGCATCCGCCACTCAGCATCCTTTGCGGACAGGCCCAACCCAATGGTGCCGCGACCGAACCGATCGTTGATCCGGTCGACGGCCTGCATCAATCCATTGCTCGCGACATGGTTGGTGAACAGGGTTGGCTGGATGTCGCCGGCGGGGGACAGATCGAGGAGCATGACGCCGGCCTTCCGCCAGGAGAAGCCGTCACGCCAGAAGCGCTCAAGGATACCAATGGCAGCGGCCACGAGGGCACGACTGTCAGCGGTGGGCGTCATGAAGGTGGTTGACGCGGAGGCCGAGTGCTGTGGCGCGGATGTGTCGAACGGATCCGTGGTGATGAACACCTGCATGGAACCACAGACCTGCCCTGAATTCCGAATCTTCTCGGCGGTGCGTTCGGCGAAGGAGATGATGGCATTGCGGACCTGATCCTTGTCCGCGATTGCGTGGCCGAAGGTACGTGAACAACAAGTCGTCTTCTTCGGAGACGGCTGGGTCTCCAGCTCGTGGCAAGGGATGCCGCGCAATTCGTGGACGGTTCGCAAACCCACGATGCCCATGCGCTGCCGAACCCAGCCGTCCTGGGCGTTGCGCAATTCCAGTGCGGAGGTGATGCCTCTTTCGTTGAGCATTGCGGACCAGCGGCGTCCTATGCCCCAGACATCGCCCACCGGTGTCTTACCCAACGCAGCTACGATCCACTCGGGATGATTGGCGAGATCGATCACGCCGTCGGCCTTGGCCGAAGTCTTTGCCAGCTTGTTGGCGATCTTCGAAAGCGTCTTGGTCGCCCCGAGGCCGATTGAAACAGGGATCCCTGTCCAGCGTTTTGTCCGGCGGCGAAGTGCGTGGCACCAGCCGGTCAGATCTTTAACGGGAAGGCGATCGAGATCGAGAAAGCATTCGTCGATGCTGTAGACCTCATGCTGAGGCGCTGATGCCGCCAGTATGCTCATGACCCGTTCCGACAGGTCGCCATAGAGCGCATAGTTGGAAGAACGGACGACAACGTCGTGCAGCTCGACGATGTCGCGGATCTTGAACAAAGGCACGCCCATGACAATGCCGAGCGCCTTCGCCTCCTGCGACCGTGCGACTACGCAGCCATCGTTGTTGGAGAGCACGACGATCGGCCGACCAATGAGACTAGGCTGAAACACCCGCTCGCAGGACGCGTAGAAGTTATTACAATCGACGAGACCGAACGTCGGCACAGCGGCTATCGATCGCAATGCTGACGGATGCTGTGGGTGACGACGCCCCAGACTTCGCAACCGGGATCGTTGATCGGTATGTCCGGGAAGATTGGGTTTTCTGCCGTAAGGACCCACGTGCCGTTTGGCTTCTTCAGGCGCTTGACCGTCAGCTCGCCGTGCAGAACCGCGATCACGATGTCCGCGGGCTGCGCCGTGATGCTGCGATCGACAACCAGCAGGTCCCCATCGAAGATGCCGGCGTCTTTCATGGACTCGCCCGCAGCCCGGGCAAAAAACGTAGCGGCCGGGTGCCGGATGAGGTGCTGGTTCAGATCGAGCTTACCCTCGATGTGGTCGTCCGCCGGACTGGGGAATCCGGCGGGAACCCGGGAGCTGTAGACCACGAGCGCCAAGGTTGAGGGGGGATTGGCAAAGGAAAGCACGCTGGCAGCCTTATGAGAGTATGGAACGTAACATGAACACGATCAGGCCTGTCGGTCAACGCGCTGTTTCCCGGGTATGACCTTCGCAAGCGGCAGTATCGTCTCAACCCTTTGAAAACCCCCACGCTTGGCGCTGCCGATCCCAGCCGGCCGCCATATCCTTGAGCATTGCGTTGACGCTGAGCCCGCGCGGCTGACGCCCGTCGAGAATGGCCGAGACGATATCGGGCGCCAGGCAGGTGAGGCTCAAGACCTTACCGACATAGGCGATCGTCACCTTCTCCTGCGCCGCCAAATCGGTGATCGATCTGGCCTTGCCGCTCTCGATCCGCCGCCGCCAGCGATGCCCCTTGATCAGCAGTTTCAGCATGGTGTCGTCGACTGCTGGCTGGGGCGAGAGAGGAGACGTAACGCCATCGGGCGCCAGGATCAGCCTGCGACCGCCACGCCGTTTGAACTGCACGGGAATGTGGATGGTGAGCGTCGTCACCTCAACCGACGGCGGGCGGGTCATGCCGCAACTCCGATCTCGCTTGGCTTCAGTTCCTCGGCCAGGCCGCGCATGCCCTCGGCGCGCAGCGTGATACTGAACCCGCTCGGCTTGACCACGATCCGCTCGATCAGCAGATGGAGAATGCGTTGCTGCTCGGCCGGGAACAGCTCGGACCAGATCGTGTCGAGCCGTCCGAGGGCAGCGATGATATCTCGCTCACGTCCGGCCACGTCGTTCGCATCGTCGAGCCCGGCCGCTGCGGTGATGGTTTGCGCGGCGATCTCGGGTGTTCTGAATATGCCCTGCATCTGCGCCAGCACCAGCGTCTCCGCCTCGCCGGCGGCGACCGAGCGGACGGGACAGACGGCATGGCCATTCTTGATGGCGCTTGTGCAGAGGTAATAGCGGTAGATCCGGCCCCGCCGGCGGGTGTGGCTCGGCGTCATGGCGGTGCCACAGCAGCCACATTGCATGAGCCCCTTGAGGGGAGCCGGCGTGGCCGCGCGGGTTCGACTGGCACGCTGGCGGCTGTTTGCCGCGAGCACGCCGCGCACGCGGTCCCACGTCTTGCGCTCGATGATCGCCGCATGCTCGCCGGGATGGTTCTCGCCCTTGTGGACGGCGTCACCGATATAGACCGCGTTGTTGAGCAGCTTGTAGATGAACCCCTTGTCGATCCGCTGCCCCGCCCGGGCGCGACCGCCCTGGGTGGTCCAGGATTTTGTGCGATGACCGGCCTCGGCGAGTTCTTGCGCCAGCACGGTGGCGGAGCCGATGGCCAGGAAGCGCTCGAAGATCATTCTGACCGTCGCGGCCTCGGCCTCGTTGATCACCAGCTTACGGTTGCGCACGTCGTAGCCGAGCGGCGGAATACCGCCCATCCACATGCCGCGCTTGCGCGAGGCGGCGACCTTGTCGCGGATCCGCTCGCCGATGACCTCACGTTCGAACTGGGCGAAGGACAGCAGGATATTCAGCGTCAGCCGCCCCATGCTGGTCGTGGTGTTGAACGACTGCGTGACGCTGACGAAGGTGACGTTGTGGCGGTCGAACACTTCCACCAATTTGGAAAAATCCATCAGCGCCCGGCTGAGCCGATCGATCTTGTAGACGACGACCACGTCGACGCGGCCGCCCTCGATATCGGCGAGCAGGCGTTTGAGCGCGGGGCGCTCCAGATTGCCGCCGGAGAATCCGCCGTCCTCGTAGCGGTCGGCGATTGCGATCCAGCCTTCGTGGCGTTGGCTCTCGATGTAGGCGAGCCCGGCATCGCGCTGGGCATCGAGCGAGTTGAACTCCTGCTCCAGCCCTTCCTCGCTCGACTTGCGGCAATAGACGGCGCAGCGGGTCTTGCGTTTGATTACGGGGGTCATGGCGCGCGCTCCCGCTTTGCTGGGTTGGGCAGGCCGAAGAATGCCCAGCCGTTCCACCTCGTGCCCGTGATGTGACAGGCGATGGCCGAGAGAGATTTGAACAAGCGGCCGGCATATTCGTAGCCGCCATCGACGACGACAGCCTCATGGGCGACGCCCTGGTATTCGCGGATCAGCCTTGTGCCAATCAGCAGCCGCTGTGCTGCGCCGGCATGGGCGCTCCTGGCGCGGCCGGTTCCCTTGCCCGCTGGCGGATCGTCGACCAGCGCATCGAGCCGCTTCTGGTAATCACCCGCCAGCCCGCCATAGGTCAGTTCCTGGATCCGTTGCCCCAGCCCACGCACCAGAAACCCGCGCCGGTATGCCGGCGGCGCCGTCCCGAAATATGCCGTCCACATCGTCTTCAGATCGTCTTGTGAGCGGTCTTGCAGATCTGCGATCTGGCGCAGGATTGGCGTGGTCATGGCTGCTCTCTACGGGCGTTTTGCGTGGCGCCATGACCGCTCTGTTCAACCGGTAAGTCGAGAGAAACATCTCCGTTTATGCTGCTATTGCGCTGGTTTTTGCCTTGCTTCCGGGCGCGCCCACGCAAAAATCCCCTGGCCAGAATGCGCCCTATCTCGGCCAAGCGTTCGGTCGCCGTCATGCGATCTGGGTGGAGCGGGTTGGGGGTAGGAAAATTCATCGCAATCGATCGCACTTCGGGTTTCGTGTGCGATCAATCTAGCGGAGGAATTTACCTCTGGATCATGAGGGCCAGGACGAGCGGGATCGTGCGGTGATGTGCGGTGTTATGCGGGGGTGATGGTTATCAACGCAGGCTAAAATACCGGCGGATGTTTACAGCCACCCCTGCGCGCTGAACGCCGCAAGATCTACGCCCGGCGGCGCGTACCAACCACCTGCGCCATAGCGAGCGCCGAGCTTCTGCGCGACTTCCTTGTTGCCGTAGGGAATTCGCAGCGGAGTGTTTACCGCAGCTGCATTCCGTGAGGGCGCAGATTGCACACCAGTGGCCGGAACCGCTGCGGTCTTTGGTTTTCGGGTGCGCTTGGCAGGCGCGTCAGATCCTTCCCTCGCCAATTTTTCGGAAACGATTCCGCGTTTGGCGCGCCGATTGATCGGTACTGTGCTCTTGTTCGGCTTCAAGCCTGCGGACATGCCTGCCGATGGCGACTGCTCCCCACCAACCACATCGCCCGATTTCTTGGGCGCGTGTTGTTGAAGAAACGCCCGGCATATCGAACCGGACGTTGCGTAGCCTGCAGGCAGGCTGACGCGCTTCTGGCGCGAGATGGTGACGGCAAAACGCTTCATCGCAGGTGTGGGAGGACGGTTGGCGCCTGCGCTTCCAAAGCCAGGTCCAAGCAATGGCGCTCCACTACCTGGCGCGCGGTTCTTCAGCTTACCGATGATGCGCTGGGCAACGTCGCACACGGCATCAATGGCGCCGACCATCTCCTGCTTGCCAATCACGACATCGTCGAGCAGGCATTCGAGTTGCGCAGTCACGCCCGGATCCACCAGTGCAGGATCGGCCTGCTTGAGAACGTCGAACAGTTTAAGGCCAGTGACGGTGGGAACAATGTTCTTCCCCTGTGCGACCAAAAAATCCTGGCGCTTGAGGCCACCGATGATTTCCGCGCGTGTCGCGGGTGTGCCGATCCCCTTAGCTTCTTTCAGGCGATCGCGCAGAACTTCGTCCTCAACAAAGCGCCAGGCGTTCTGCATCGCCTCGATCAGCGTGCCCTCGTTGTAACGCGGCGGCGGGCGGGTTTCCTTGTTTTCGACCTTCGGGTTCTGCAGTTGCGCGATCTCGCCGTTCTTCATCGCCGGGAGAAGTTGCGCGTCATCACCCTTTTCGTCGGCCGGCGTCCACTCCGGGAATGCCGCGCGCCAGCCAAGATCAATCGGCTGACGGCCTGTGGCCTTGAACGGAAAGCCCGCGACATCGAGTGTCGCTGTCGTCTGGCGGTAGCGGAAGTCCGGCATGACGGAAGCGAGGTAGGCACGTGCGATCACGTCGAACAGCTTCTTCTCGTCTATCGAAAGCCGTGGCCAGACCTCACGAATGTTGTCGACGGTGTTGACGTTCGGGATGACTGCGTGATGGCTGGCGCCCTCGAGCCCCTTGTCGTGGAATGACCCGTGCGCGCCCTTGCGGATAATGGGCGGCGTCGGTACCGGGATTTCTTTGAATGATTGCCCCACCTGAAGGCCCGCCACGATCTTCGGCACATCCGAGATCAGTGTCTCCGGCAGATAGCGCACCTCGGCGCGGGGATAGGTGATGATCTTCTTGCCCTGGCCATCATAGAGTTCCTGCGCGACCTCGAGTGTCTTTGCCGCTGACCAACCGAACCTCGATGAGCAGAGTTTCTGCAGCGAGGGGAGATCATGCAGCTTTGGCGGGCCTTGCTTCTTGTCTTCGACCCGGACACCCAGCGACCCCCTAAACCCATCAGCCGCGTTTACAACCAGATCGGCGTTTTCGCGTTTAAGGATTCTATCCTGTGGCGCGTGCCGCATCTGGAATTCGCCTGCCGCAACCTTGGCAGTGGCGACAATTTCAAAATACCTGACGGGCACGAAGTCGCGGATTTCCAACTCGCGCTTGCAGACAATCGCCAGCGTCGGCGTCTTCACCCGGCCAACTCCGATCACCCCACGCGCGCCTTGGCCCAGAATGACCGTCGCGGTGCGGGTGAGGGAGAGGTTGTAAATCTGGTCAGCCTGTCGACGGGCGACAGCGGCAGAGTAGAGACGGGAATATTCAGAGTTGGGTTTTGCGCGGCCAAAGGCGTCCCGGATGGTCTGAGAATCCTGTGCGGTGAACAGCACCCGCCTGACCTCACCCCTGTATTTGTAATGCTCGAGTATTTCTTGCCCGATGAGTTGGCCCTCTCGGTCGCAGTCGGTGGCCAGCCAGACAATTTTCGCCGTCCGCAGAGCTTCGCGGATCGCCTTGAGCTTAGCCGCCTTGTTCCCACCGTCAGCTGGCTTCGTGGCGTAGAGACCTTCTGGACGAAGCAAAATGGGCGACCAGCGCTTCCATTCAGGGACCGCGTCTTCTGGTTCCTCCAGATCGAACAAGTGGCCTTCGGCTGGCAGGACATCGCCATAGCGGGATCCCACCGCGGCGCGGACGTCTTTGGCCTGGCTGGTTTTCTCGGTGATGACGATCTGATCGGCCATGACGGGCCCCGTTAGGAAGATTGGATTCGACTCTCCGGCAGCAAGAACATATAGTGAACACACTCACGCCGCAAGCCGCCTTTTAAGGGTTCGCGCCAACCAGCAAGCCATGGAGGGCATTATGGCCTTTGGGACAATCATCCGCCGCGAACGCGAGGGGCGGGACATGACGTTGACCGAGCTGGCTCGCCAGATCGATGTCTCGATTGCCTACCTGTCGCGCATTGAGCGCGAGCGGGGTGAGGGCTTGAGCCGGTTGAAAGCGGCGGGCGCCGACGTGGTGCTGATCGACCCGCAATTTGCGCCCAAGGTGCTGGCCAAGGCCGACATTGGTCGTCTGATGGAGCTTTATTCCATCGTTGCCAAACAGGCCAACGTCGGCGTGTTCCATCGCTTCGCAGTGATGCGCCACTGGCGCGAGGTCGCGAACATTCCGTTCAAAGCGTTTTTGTCGGAGGACGAGCTCCACATGAACGACTGGAGCTACGCCTGCGTGGCCAAGCTCCTGGCCGGCGCGGTCGCCGAGGCCGCGACCCGCGCAACTCTCACGGCGGAAGCCGCCCCGCGCCGCTAGCTGGCTTTCAGAGCTTGCCGATCGCCATCTGATATTCGCAGTGGAGCACGCGGTATTGGCCGTCGATGGTCTTGAGGAAGGCGTCGACGCCGGGCTTCGGGAGCGAACGGCAGCGGCATCGTTGTCGCGGGTCATCAAATCGGGGTTGCTTGTGATCGATCAGGCTAGGATGCTAGCCGGGGATCGAACGGAGGATTGTGTTGTGATGTTCACACGCCGCGTCATGACGACCGTGCTGCTGGCCGCATTCGCGATTTCGGCAAGCGCCGCGACGGCTCAGTCTCAGGAAAAGTTCCCAAGCCGGACGATCCGCATCATCGTTCCCTTTGCACCGGGCGGCGGCGTCGATGTGCTGGCACGGCTGCTTGCCGAGCGGATGACGCCCAAGATCGGCGTCAACGTGATCATCGAGAACCGCGCCGGCGCCAGCGGCACGGTCGGTGGGGCGCATGTGCTGCAGTCCGCGCCGGACGGCTACACGGTGCTGTTCTCGTCGAACACCCACACCATGTCGAAGCTGGTGATGGCCAGCGCGCCGTACGATCCGCTCGCCGACTTCACGCCGATCGCACGCGGCGGCGAGGCGCCGCTGCTCGCCGTCCTCGCCCCGAAGCTGCCGCAGAAGACGCTCGCGGAGGTGGCGGCTGCCGCTCAGAAGGAGCCCGACAAGTGGACCGCCGCCGTGCCGTCGCTCGGCTCGCCGGGCCATGTCGCAACGTTGAGCTTCACCCGCCTGACCAAGACCAACATGACGATCACGCCCTATCGCGGCACGGCGCCGGCTCTGACCGACGTCGCGGGCGGACATACCCAGATGCTGATCGACGCCATGGTGGTGCTGCTGCCGATGGCCAAGACCGGCGGCGTCAAGGCGCTCGCGGTGACGACAGCCAAACGCAGCGCGGCTGCGCCTGACATTCCCACGGCGGCGGAGAGCGGCGTTCCGGGACTGAATGTCGTCTCCTGGTATGGCATGTGGGGCCCGAAGGGCATCCCGGCCGATGTGGTGAAGGCGTTGAACGCGGCCACTTCGGATGCGCTGCGCGAGTTGGAGACGGCCGGCCGCCTCGCT
The DNA here is from genome assembly GCA_945893085.1 of Rhodoplanes serenus. Lineage (GTDB taxonomy): Bacteria > Pseudomonadota > Alphaproteobacteria > Rhizobiales > Xanthobacteraceae > Z2-YC6860. The sequence continues at coordinate 15,524 of CAMDEB010000021.1, forward strand.
GCCCTGGGAGTCGAGCCGACCTACGCCACGCCCGAGGAGTTTGCCAAATTCCAGGCCGTCGAGGTCGAGCGCAGTGGCGAGATCCTGAAGTCCGCGAACTTCAAGCCGCAATAGTCACGGCCCGGCTTGCACGGGTGCGGGCCATCGCCGTGGTGGCCCGTTGCCCATTCCGCAAATGTCAGTTGAGAATCCACGTCCATGACGATGTTCCGCTACTTCCCCGGCAACGAAGGCTGGTCGTATCACTTCGCGGCGCGGATCGTGAACGTCGCGCAGCTCGGCGGCGCCGACTTCCACGAAGCCCATCGCGTTGCGGAGAAGATCAAGGTCGGTGACGGCGAGAGCTGGTATCGCGAATGGCAGGCCGCGGGTGAGCGTGTCGAACAGCGGGCCCTGGCCGCGCAGCGCGCCGGCCGGCCCATCACCGCGCGGGATGCCTACCTGCGCGCGCATAACTACTTCCGGACCGCGCAGTTCTTTCTGGTCGGCAGCGATCCGCGCAAGAAAGATTCCTATGTGCGCTGCGTGAAGAATTTCCACGCCGCGCTGCCCTATTTCGACAATCCGCCGGAGCGCGTGACCTTTCCGTTCGAGGGCTCGCATCTCAGCGGCTACTACTACCGCCCGCTCGGCCCCGCGCGCCAGCGGCATCCGGCGATCGCCTACCTCGGCGGTGTCGATATCATTTCCGAAGAGCTCTACTTCTTCGCCGCGCAGCAGATGGTGCAGCGCGGATTCGGCGTCCTGTGCTTCGATGGCCCGGGCATGGGCGAGCCGTTGCGGGTGCGTGGCATCCACGCAAGACCAGACTACGAGGTGGCGATCAGCGCCGCGGTCGACTATCTCGCGAGCCGGCCCGACATCGAGGGGGGGAAGATCAGCCTGATCGGCCAGTCGATGGGCGGCTATTACGGCGCGCGCGGCGCGGCCAAGGAGCCCCGGCTGCGTGCCGCCATTCTCTGGGGCGCCTGCTACGATCTGACCGAAGACATCTACGATTTCTGGCCGGCCGTCCGTTCCCAGGTGGAATGGGTGATCGGCGCCAAGGACGAGAAGGATGCGCGCGAGAAGCTCAAGGCGTTCACGCTGAAAGGCGTGTTACAGCACGCGAAATGTCCGGTGATGGTCGCGCACGGCCAGGACGACACGCTGGTGACCGTGAAGGCGGCGCACAAGACCTACGCCGATCTGCCCGAGCCCAAGCATCTGCGGATCTGGACCGAGGCGGAAGGCGGCAGCATCCATCTGATGAACGACAACCGCGCCGAGGCCGTGCCCTATATGCTAGACTGGCTCCTGGAAGAAGTGAACCGGCCGCGCGGCCAGACCAGGTTCCCCTGACCCAGACCAGGTTCCCCTGACAACGAGGCGACCATGCACAAGGTCCATATTCCGGAGAAGATCGTCGCCCGCGTCCTCAAGCGGCAGGGCCGCTGGAACGTCCACGACGACGTGCCCGCCGAGAAGACCGCCTTCGTCGTGGTCGATATGCAAAACTATTTCATGGCGCCGGGTCAGCAGGTCGAAATCCCCGCGGCGCGCGAGATCGTCCCGAACATCAACCGCCTGGCGGAGGCGCTGCGCAACGCCGGCGGCCTGGTCGTCTGGGTCCGGACCATTTCGAACGACGACTCATTCAAGAACTGGTCGCACTTCCACGACATTCTCAACACGCCGCAGCGCCGGGCCCGCCGTCACGAGGCCATGCAGGACGGCGCGTTCGGCGCCGAGCTTTGGCCAAAGCTCGACGTCCGCAAGGAAGACCTGATCGTCTGCAAGACGCGCTACAGCGCATTCATCCAGGGCTCGTCGCCGCTCGAGGGCGAGTTGCGCAAGCGCGGAATCACCGCCGTCTGGGTCGGCGGCACCTCGACCAACACCTGCTGCGAGAGCACGGCGCGAGACGCCATGCTGCTCGATTTCCGCACCACCATGATCAGCGACGCCAACGCCGATCACAACGACGAAGAGCACAACGCCACGCTGATCAACTTCTGCATCAATTTCGGCGACGTCGCCGCGACCGACGACCTGATGCAGCGCATGCAGCCCGTGGCGCAAAATCAACAGCGCGCCAGCGCCGGCTAGGCGGCGCTGGCCTGGCGGTGATTGATATCAATCCCTGGCGCCGGACACCGGAGAATATTGATCCTCCAATGCGTCCTCGGGGATCAGTGGCGGTGACTTCATCACCTCGCACTGCGCTTCCACTTCCCTGGCCTTATATTGCAGTGCGAGCGCCCGCAGGCGCCGGGAAATTTCCGGCAGTTTGCTCAATTCCGCCAGTTTCGTGCAACGGTCGGTGTATTCCCGATAAGCTTCAGGACCTTGCATCGCTTGCCTCATCACGTTGTACGCTTAGAAAATTCGCGAACCTGCCCGGTCAGTGCCGCCCGAGCGCTCGCTGACGGCTTCCGCCTGCGGAACCAGCGACGGGTGCCGATCCGGGAGCCTTGAGTCCTCCGAATAGAGATGATCGACCCAACCGGCCTGGAGCAGCAGCGTGATCTGTTCCGGATTGTTGGCCGTCTGCGATGCTTCGTCCGGCCAAAGCAGGACATACTGTCCGTCGAGCCGCGCGATGTGCGCCACCATGGCGCCGTCCTTGGCCCGGCACAGGACCGCCCAGGGCTCGCCCTCATCGGTTTCGCCGTCCTCGCTCTCGGTCACAAGACCTTGCTGCAGCAGGGTGCGGCGGATATCGGCCAGCATCGAGCGTTCGGTCGATGTCCATGTCGACGTAGCGCTTTTGACGGAGCCCATGGAGCCCTCCCGGGGGGATTGAATCCGTAACTCGCATCCTGGTTTGAAGTTCCAGCATTATCCGCGGGGCGCAAACAAAATCCGGATGCCTGGGATTGAGGGGGCTGCACCGCCCCGAGCCGGTCTGTCCCAGGCTGGGGAACAGTGCACTGGATCCGGTGCGCGACCCGGCGACCGGCTATCGCTACCGTCCCGCCGGAGGCTGCGCTCTTTGAAAAATCGTTCGCGCGCTTCGCACAGATGGCGAGCCGGATCGATTTCGTGACGATGATCGACCGGTTGCCGAAGCCGCAATCGCGCGCGGAGATCGATTCCTGGTACAATGTGCCGCATGACCAGCACAACAGCGACAAGGGGCTCAGGCTCTACGGCGAAGCCGTGGCGCGAGTCCTGGTTGACCGGCTGGCTCCGAAGCAACACTGATTCATCTCTCTTCCCGACCGGATGCGAGCACCCCCACACGGAGACAACGTCATTGTGACAGTGCGCCTCATGGCGGTCCCCTTGACGGCACGCCGCCGCTCGCCCTGAATCCAAACACTGAGACAGGAGCACGCATGAAGCGCTTCGCATGGCTGGCGGCCGTTGCCGCAATGGTTTCGTTGGCCGGCGCGGCGGATGTCGCCCGCGCCCAGACCTATCCCTCAAAGCCGATCCGGCTGATCGTGCCGGCCGGCCCGGGCGGACCGAACGACGTGCTGGCCAGGCTGCTCGCACAGCAAATGCCGCAGACGCTCGGCGGTCCGGTCGTGGTCGAAAACCACGCCGGCGGCGGCGGCCGGGTCGGCGCGCGCGTGGTCGCAGCGGCCGAGCCCGATGGCCATACGCTGCTGATCGGCAACACCGCCACGCTCGCCAACATCCCGGCGTTTTCCAAAAACGTCGGATACGACGCGATCAAGAGCTTCACCGCGGTCGGCAAGATCACGGATTCGTTTCAAGTCATGGTGGTGCGGCAGGATTTTCCCGCACAAACCGTCGCCGAGTTCGTCGCCTACGCGAAGGCCAATCCCGGCAAGCTCAATTTCTCGTCGTCCGGGGCCGGAAACCTGACGCATCTGTCCGGCGAGCTGCTCAACCTCAAGACCGGCGTCGGCATCGTGCACGTGCCCTACAAGAGCACGGCGGAAAGCGTCACCGCGATCCTGGCCGACCAGGTGCAGATGACGTTCTCCAGCATCTCGATCGTGCTGCCGCACTTGCAGCAGAAGACCATCAAGGCGCTGGCCGTCACCGGGCCGAAACGCGCCCCGGAATTGCCCGACGTGCCGACCATGGTCGAAGGCGGCGTGCCCGACTATGTCGTCACCAGCTTCTTCGGCGTCGTCGCGCCGGCCGGCACGGCCGCCGAGATCGTCAACAAGCTCAATGGCGCGATCAATGACGCGTTGAAGGTGCCGACGGTCGTGGCGAGCATGAAGCGGCTCGGCGCCGAGCCGAGCATCGGCACGCCGCAGGAGTTCTCGACGTTCATCGCGGGGGAGCTGGCGAAGTGGACCGCCGTCGCCAAGTCGTCGAGCATCACGATCGACTGAAGCTTGCCGCGGAGACGGCGCCTCCCTTTCCCGCCTGACGGGAGAGATAAGCGCGGCACAACCGTGAAAGCGACCTGAACTATCAGCCTTTCGGGCCGTGCTCCTCGATCTCGACCAGGGCGCCCAGGAAATCGCCGGGGTGGATGAAGGCGATGCGCTCGCCTTCGACATTGTGCTGGGGTTTGCCGTCCCCGAGCACCCGAACGCCGTTGCAGGCCAAGGCCTTGGCGGTCGCATCCACATTGTCGACGCTGAGGCAGAAGTGGTGGATGCCGCCGCGCGGATTGCGTTCGAGAAATTTGGCCACCGGCGAATCCGGCCGCGACGGCTCCATCAGCTCGATCCTGGCGCCGCCAAGCTCGACATAGGCCAGCCGCACGCCCTGCTCGGCGTTGGTTTTTCGCTCGCCGACGGTGAGGCCGTACTTTGTCTCGATCTGCCGCGCCGCCGCCTCGATGTCCGGCACCACGATCGAGACATGACTGAAGCCGGTGATCATGGGCGCCCCTCTAGACCACCTTGTCCTGCCGCAGCTTGGCGATCGCCGCCGAATCGAGGCCAAGCTCGCCCGCGAGAACCTCGTCGGTGTGCTGGCCGAGCGTCGGCGGCGCACGCCGCACCGACGCCGGCGTATCGGAAAACTTGAACGGGATGCCGAGCATCTTCAGCGCGCCGATGGTCGGATGCTCGACCGTCTCGACCATCTTGCGCGCGGCGGTGTGCGGATGCTCCAGCGCGTCCTTGACCGAGTTGATCTTGCCGCAGGGCACGCCGGCGGCCTTCAGCTTGGTGAGCCATGCCTCGACCTTGTCGGTCGCGAACGCATCCGCGATCAGGCCGTCGACGGCTTCGCGATTCACCACCCGCGCGCGGTTCTGCTTGAAGCGCTCGTCCTGCGCCCACTCCGGATGGCCGAGCACCGCGGCGGTCTTGGCGAACTGCGCGTCGTTGCCGACGGCGAGCGCAATCATGCCGTCCACCGCCTGATAGGTCGTGTAGGGCACGATGCTCGGATGGCCGTTGCCGAAACGGCCGCCGCCCTTGCCGGAGACCAGCACGTTCGAGGCGACATTGACCAGCATCGCCAGCGACGATTCGTAGAGCGACACCTCGACCTTCTGGCCCTTGCCGGTGCGATGCCGCGCGTTGAGCGCGGCGAGAATGGAATTGCACGCCAGCATGCCGGTGCAGACGTCGACGATGGCGACGCCGTATTTGGTCGGCCCGCCGTCCGGCCCGCCGCAGATGCTCATCAGGCCGGACTCCGCCTGCAGGATGAAGTCGTAGCCCGGCTGTGCCGCGTTCGGTCCGCTCGAGCCGTAGCCGGTGATCGAGCAGCGCACCAGTTGCGGCGCGTTGGTCTCGAACCACGCGTCGGTGAAACCCCACTTCTCCAGCGTGCCGAGCTTGAAGTTGTCGATCAGCACGTCGGCCTTCGCGATCAGGTCGCGCAGGATTTTCTGTCCCGCCGGCACCGCCATGTTCAGCGTCACCGAACGCTTGTTGCGGTTGGCGCCGAGGAAATAGGCCGCCTCCCCGGCGACGAACGGCGGACCCCAGGTGCGGGTGTCGTCGCCGGTGCCGGGCGGCTCGACCTTGATGACCTCGGCGCCCATGTCGCCCAGCATCATGGTGCAAAGCGGCCCGGCCAGGATGCGGGTCAAATCCACCACCCGCGTCCCGGCCATCGGGCCGGTGGCA